>NZ_JANCPI010000012.1:0-72175 GCF_024295435.1 Streptococcus sp. CF7_Ac1-8
AGAGTGGAATTCAGAAAAATATTTTTCATATCTATTGACTTTTAGGGGTGAAATTTGGTATTATAGTAGGCGGTATTGTTTACCCCATTTGAAAGGCCCCGGAACCTTCCAAATACTTTTCGATGGGAAGGAACACCCATCACCGTAAACAAAAATCGAACTATATATAGGAGAAATCATGAACAAAACAACATTTATGGCTAAACCAGGCCAAGTTGAACGTAAATGGTACGTAGTTGACGCAACTGATGTACCACTTGGACGTCTTTCTGCAGTAGTTGCTAGCGTACTTCGCGGAAAAAACAAACCAACATTTACACCACACACTGATACAGGTGACTTTGTGATTGTTATCAATGCTGAAAAAGTTAAATTGACTGGTAAAAAAGCAACTGATAAAATCTACTACACTCACTCAAACCACCCAGGTGGATTGAAACAAATCTCTGCAGGTGAACTTCGTTCTAAAAATGCAGTACGTTTGATCGAGAAATCAGTTAAAGGTATGCTTCCACACAATACTCTTGGACGCGCTCAAGGTATGAAGTTGAAAGTATTTGTTGGAGCTGAGCACACTCACGCTGCACAACAACCAGAAGTTCTTGACATTTCAGGACTTATCTAAGGAAAGGAACAATAAAGTATGTCACAAGCACAATATGCAGGTACTGGACGTCGTAAAAACGCTGTTGCACGCGTTCGCCTTGTTCCAGGAACTGGTAAAATCACTGTTAACAAAAAAGATGTTGAAGAGTACATCCCACACGCTGACCTTCGTCTTGTAATCAACCAACCATTCGCAGTTACTTCAACTGTAGGTTCATACGACGTTTTCGTTAACGTTGTAGGTGGTGGATATGCAGGTCAATCAGGAGCTATCCGTCACGGTATCGCTCGTGCCCTTCTTCAAGTAGACCCAGACTTCCGCGATTCATTGAAACGCGCAGGACTTCTTACACGTGACTCACGTAAAGTTGAACGTAAGAAACCAGGTCTTAAGAAAGCTCGTAAAGCATCACAATTCTCAAAACGTTAATTCGAAAGAATTACTATACTTCCAAAGAGCACCTTTCGGGGTGTTCTTTTTTCGATTTTCTTACTAAATTGAGGGATATAGAATAGAATTTTTTGGTAATAGTTGATGTTTTGGTATAATAGGATTATTCAAATAGTCTGAATATAGTAATAAGGAGGAAGTAATGGTTGATTTTTTTGCTGGTAAAATTGTTTATCTTGATGAGCAAGCCGTTTTTGACTTTTTAGAATTACATCAAAATGGAATACAATCTGATATCATAAAGCGTGTCTCCAAAAATATGGTTGAAGTAGATGCCGAGGGAAAGGTTGGTATGAACTTCTTTACTCGATTTAAGATAGGGCTCTCTGGCAATGCTTCATATCAACGAAGCGGTGTAGTAGAATCACAAATTACCTCTACATTGCTAAGTAATTTTAAAAAGTTTGTGACCAATAAAAATTCTTCAAAAGTGGAATGCTTAGATAATGTTAAGCTTTTTATTGAGAAAGACTCTCCCGCTTTTTACCGTAACATCACTCCTGTTCTTGATATGATTAGTGATATTACTAAAATGAGTAGTATTACAGATGATGATAAAAATAATTTTAAAGGTATTGAAATAAAGAATATTGAACGAACTTTGGACCGACTTTCTGGATATTATGAAATTAAGGGAATTAGTTCCGAGAGTAATGAAAGTGTTTTCAGATTCAATATATCGGGTCTACGTAATAATTATACGTTGAGTGACTTGACCAAGATGGATGTCAAACTTTATGGAATTAAGGTTGGAGAAGTAGATTCAATTGATTTAAGTTTTAATACAATGATAGATAGACTATCAAACCAGAGACAGTCACAATTAGGAGCTGACTTTGATGAAGAACAAAATAATGAGAAAATACCGATATATGATGTTCTAGTGGCAGGTGTATAATGGTAAGATTTAATATTTTTTTTGAGCCAGTTCAAAAGTTTAATGAAAGGGTCGCAAAATTAGATAACTATGTTTCATTTAATGAGGTTATTATAAATTGGACTAAAGATTCTACTATTATTGATATAATAAAACCTCTAATAGATAAAAAGAATTGTATTTTTAGAATGGATACCTACTCGCTTTCTGGGAGCCTAGTTTTTGAAAATATTGATTTATTAATCAAAATTTTTAATGATTCAGGAACTGAAGAAATATATCTTCATAATCCCCCTAAAAAATTCTTTAATTCATTAAAGCAACAAGTTAAATCAGAATTTTTAAATATTGAACAAAGTACTTTTGCAAAAATTAGTGAGGAGCAACTTAAAAGGATTTCTGAAGATTTAAATGAAAAAATAGTTGGTCAAGAAAAAGCTAAGAAAAGTTTATTAAGGAAATTGGTTACTCAGTTGGTGCGTACGAATGCGAAACCACTAGTATTAATGTTTTATGGTGAACCAGGAATAGGAAAAACTGAAACAGTAAAACAACTATCATTTACACTGTATGGAAATAACAATATTATTAGAGAACAAATGTCGATGGTTGGTGGTGAATCAAGTGTAAAATATTTTTAATCAACAAACCATAGCGAGGACTCATTTTCTAAAACATTACTAAACAGAGAATCTAATGTTATTTTGCTTGATGAGTTCGCTTTAGCTCCTGCATTTTTTCATAGCACCTTCTTTCAAATGTTTGATGAAGGCATTTATGAAGATCAAAATTATAAAGTAGATTTAAGTAACTCAATTATTATTTGCACTTCTAATTTTAAAAGTCGTTTAGAAATGGAAAAAAATATTGATATAGCATTATTGAGCCGATTTGATGGTTTTGTTAAATTTTCTCCACTATCTATTGATGAGAAAAAGCAAATTTTAAAATTGACGTATTCAAAAATTATTAGCTCTGAATATATAGATGAAAGGTATCAGGAATATCTAGATGAGGACAAGATATTAGCTTGTATTGAATCGCATCTAAACACCCTCCCTAATGTTAGAGCGATAAGGAAGTACGTTGAAGATGTTGTTGCGGATGAATTATTGGAGGTCATAATAAATGGTAAATCAAACTGATTAGGATAATAACTTTAGAGAACGATAAAGATTATGGAGTGGAGAATTTAAAATGAAAAAATTGAAAAAACTAACTTTTTATAAAACGATTTGGTTTTGGTTAACTATATGTTTATTGGTTTACATATTAAGACAATCTAAAGTGACAGTTGTTAAAATGTTTATTGATATCGTTTCTTATGTTTATCAGCAAGTCATAAGTGAACCGATTGCATTTTTGGCATTTCTTATCAGTATTATTACTGTATATATAGAAAGAATTAATGTTTTAAAAAAAGATAGAAGAGCTAAATTATCCATCTCCTATAAAAAAGAGGAGATGTCAGAAGTAAAAGCTGTATTCAACGGTGAGGAAAAGAAGATTGAGGTACCTAAGCTAAGAATATATGAAAATTCAGGAACCATAAAGTCTACTTACATATTCACACCTTATATTAAAAATAATGATGTAAAAAATGATACAATAGATGATAACTATTTTTCATTTAATGCAGTTCATATCCATCTTAATGAAAATAGTAATTTTTTCAATCCAGCCAGGCTACATTATAATAATTGTATTGCTCCCAGTTCGTTCATTTCGAATAATCCAAATGAAAATCAATCTCATTTTATTTTTTGTTTATTCGAAGGTGTAGATGGTTCTTATAAATTATTATTGCTTGTTTATTTAAAAAATGAAAATGGAAACTATGATCTTCAAGTTATTGATAGGGTAGACGCATTAAATAAAGGAGCGGTGTATTTGCAACATTACTATAATCAGTTTAAAAAGTGTGAAAAATATCTTTCTGAAAATAATATCATCGTCTCTTGAGTTAAATAAATAGACCTTTACAGTGAATATTAATCAAAAATGCCTCACTAATTAAGTGAAGCATTTTTGATTATATAGAAGATACTGCATAGTCTATTTTTAGCCTTATTGAAATGATTTCAGGTCATTTTAGTTTAATTTTGGGAATCAAGAAAGGCTTTAAATCAATATTTCTGACGTTAACAAGTCTAAAAAAATCTTGGAACAAGTTTTGCATGTTCATCATAATATTTTATAGATTCCTTTCATACCAAGGGTTTAGCCCCTGTTTCTTAAATTTTACTGCCCACTTCTGCCCAGAAATGAGTAGTGTAAAAATCTTAACTATTATACCATGTTTAGTTTGAATGACAAAGTGAGGTAGTGTAAAATAAGTTGTGTAAACACTAAAAGGAATAAATCCGTTATAGTAGAGTTGCGAAACATTACTAGAAAAAGATTTATTCCTATGACTCAGTTTTCGCATAACTACTTAACTTCCTAGTCCAAAAGCAAGATATTGATAATAACAGAAGGAGAAACTTTCTCTTTTTTAGTTCAACTTATTCAATTTTTTTATTAAATATTGTAATAGAAGGTCAAAAGATGTTGGTATCATGCTACACTAAAATAAATTAAAACAAAACCTTGTCAAACAAGGCTTGAAAAAAGCTCGTAAAGCATCACAATTCTCAAAACGTTAATCAATACGATTATATCAACGTTTACAGACATTCTAGAATTTTCTCTTGGATGTCTTTTTTGGTCTAAAAATCAAGAGTTTCCACCATTGATTTTTAGTCTAATATTAGTTAATCTTTTTAGGTCATAATAAAACACTCCTGTTCATAGTTTCACTAGATCTCAACAGGAGTGTTTTATTATGTTTCAATTTATGTGTTCAGTGCCTATCTACTTTTCTAGTAACCAATCTATGATATTTTTCTTCTCAATACCATTGTAATTGGCTGTTGGCTGAATCGTATCCATTGTTAATAGATATTTGGGGAATTGATCTTTAATGGCTTCTAGTGGTCTAAGTTCTCTTTCTAGTGTTTCTGGAGCAAGTGTTGTTTCACTGACTTGATAATAAGTGTAGTGACCAAGATCAGTTACAACAACAAAATCAACCTCATATTTATCTAAATTACCAACATATACTTGTGAATATCTACGTCTCAATTCTAAATATACCATATTTTCCAAGATATGCCCAATGTCTTCTTTGTGGTCTGGTAATAAGAGATGTCGTAAACCTAAATCAACGGGATAATATTTTTCTAAGCGTTGCAATAATGCTCTACCTTTTACATCAAAACGTGGAACGGAATAAAAAAGCAAACTATCTGTCAAAGTCGTCAAATAATTTTCCAAAGTATTATGGGAGATTGAAACGTTTTGGCTGACCAGGGTATTGCGAATCTTATTTGTTGATATTAAGCTACCTGTACTACTGAGAAGGGTTCGGACAATGCGTTCAATAATAGTAGGATTTGGATTTCCTAATCTAGTTACAATATCATTTAACAGTATTGAGTTATATATTCCTCTTAGATAATCAATTTTTTCAGCGTAAGATGATGTTTGCAATAAGTAAGGGAAAGCACTAAAGAGATAATTGTTAAAAATTTCTGTTGTATTCAGATTTTCTGTGAGAGATTGACCTGATAGATATTCTTCAAATGACAAAGGAAGAACCTCTATCTCAACATACCGACCAGTCAAGTTTGTTGCTAATTGGCTGCTCATAAAGTAGGCGTTTGATCCAGTCAAATAGAGGTCAACATTTGGTAGGATGAATAGACTATCTGCTACCAGTTCAAATTTCTCAACATGTTGAATTTCATCTAAAAAGATATAGTATGTTTTCTCGCTAACTAATTGATCTTTTATATAAGCGTATAATGTTTGAAAATGTCGGAGGTCATAGTAACTCAGATCCTCAAAATTGATGGATATGATTTGATCCTCGTCTACCCCAGTTGCTAGTAACTCCTCTTTATAGAGTTGAAAGAGAACAGATTTACCAGCTCGTCTAACTCCACTCACAACTTTGATGATTTGTCGGTCACGATGTCTTCTTAAAAAATCTAAATAATGTGGTCTTTTAATATAGTTCATAATAGATACCTCAAAGATAGTATAATACAAATAGACATTATTTTCAAATATTTAGAAATAAATTGGAATTTATTTTATTATTTCTAAACATTTAAAAATAATCTTTTTCTATAATCAAAAAATAGTCCATTTTGGTATGGCATGATAGTAAATCTTGTGAGGTTTTGTAGCAAGTATTCAAATAAAAAGCGCATACTATCAGGAATAAAAAACTTGATAGTATACGTTTTATCCTAGAAATATTTGCTGGCTGTTTTTCTCAAACTGACTTTTTAAGAAGTTACCTTATCAGCAATTTCAAATAAGTTTATGGAGCTATCTTTGGAAAAACTGTAGAATTTCAAAAATTACTACAGACCTTGAATTTTACTTATCATTTCAATGATTTAGATTGCTTACATTTTGTTTTGATAAGTTTTACGGTAATCTCCAGGAGAAAGTCCAGTTCTTTGTTTAAAAATTTTAGTAAAGTAAGAATAATTATCATACCCTACTTGACAAGACACTTGTGATATCGAGATATTTGTTTGAGATAGGAGAGATTTAGCAGCATTAATGCGCTTATCCGTTATATATTTAACAAGAGTTTCTCCAGTTTCTTTTTTAAAAATTCTAGCTAAATGATCTGCGCTGAGATAAACCATATCTGCTAATATAGAACGATTTATATCTTCATAGTAGTGATGATCTATGTATTCGACGATGCGTTGAATACTATTTTTTTGGTTTTCAATGTTTGTTGCAAATTTCTTAGCATGTGACCAGTAATAATCAAAGTAATCCTGGAAAGATTCAATTGAATGAAAGCGTCGTTGGAATAGGAAATCATGAGTGCTGTTTTGGAATAATTTATGAGCTGAAATTCCATTTTGATCTAGATATATTCCTATTTGTTGAGTCCAATCTAGTAAAATTTGTTGTAGTGTGAAAGTAGGAATTTGAGAATTATAAGCAAGTGAATTAATTTTTTCTCTTAATTCGTATTCACTTAAGCTATCTAAAAAAGTAATTGAAAGAGTTTCTGTTTTAAAGGAAGTTGGAAAACTATGTGGAACACATGTAATAGTATTCCAATAAGAAACATATTGTTCATTATAAGTGTAGAGTTCTTTGGTATGAAATAAAATATCGGATATTTTATGGCAACTCTTATATATAATGTTTGAGTATTTACTAAAGTTATTAGAAATTTGAGAATGAATCTCATATGCCAATTTGTCGCTACGTTTGGATGAGTCTACTCTAAAGAGACAAACATATTGATCAACCTGGCTTTCCATCTTGAATAGACTTATCAGCTTATAAGAAGGTTGTGAAATTCTTTGAAGTTCTCTTTTTAGTTGAGAAGTCCATGATGGAGTTTCTGCAGAATAATCTTCTTCATTAAGATTGATTGTTAAAACTGCAAGAAAAAAATACTGGTGTTTTTGAAGAATAAAATCTTGTTTGCTTGCTATATTTTCTAGCTCATCAATGCGAGAAATTTGAGGTTTTCTAAGGTAATCATACCAGAAGTTATCTTCTATTTGTAAAAGTGCATCATTTTTTCCGTTTAAGTTATGATTCTCAATTTTACTAATGGCTTTTTGAATAATAAATTCTAATTTTTCAAAGTTAATGGGTTTTAGATAGTATTCAAAGCTTTGCAATTCAATTGCTTTTTGAGCATAGTTGAAGTCGGCGTAATTGGTTAAAAAAATTGTTTTTATATCATATTTTTCATTTCTAATCCACGATAAGAGTTCGAGGCCACTACCTTGAGGCATTTCTATATCGCTTATCATGAGATCAATAGGATTCTCTCTAATAATATTTTGAGCTTGAGTGAGGCTATAGGCAACATAAACAATGTCAATGTGTAGTTTATCCCAATTTATTTTCTCTCGTAAAGCCTCAATGATAAAGCGATCGTCATCAACTAATAAGATGTTCATTATAACCTCCGTCTATAATCTTGTATGGAATAAGTAAAAGAATTTTAGCCCCACCTTCTTCATTATTTTCAAATGCAATACTATAGTCATTAGGATAGAGAAGATTTAAACGTTCGATGGTGTTTGTGATCCCAATATGATGTCCATCTTCTGTTATTAGAGACTGTTTCTGATTTAGTTTTGATAAAATTTCTTCAGAGAAACCTGGACCATTATCCTCGATACAAATATGAATGTAATCTGAGTCCTCAGTTTGTACTTTTTTTATTGATAATAAAATTGTAAATAAATCCTGAAATGAAAAACCGTGTTTGATTGTGTTTTCAATAAATGTTTGTAAAAGTAATGATGGGACAAGAGTATTTTGTAGGTCATCATTGTAGTTTAGTGAAAAGTAGATGCTATTTCCATATCGAATTCGTTGTATTTCTAAATAATCTTTAATATGCTGAACTTCATCTTTAAGTTCTGAAAAATCTTGATTAGCCATAAATAAATGACGGAGATAATTTGAAGTTAGGATAGTTAATTCTTCAATTTCCTTGTAGTTTTTTGTTTGAAGCATACTATGAATCATTGATAACATATTTAAGTAGAAATGCGGACGAATTTGGTTCTTAAGATAATTAAGCTCAATCTTCTTAAGTTCTAGTTGTGAATGGTATTCCCGTATTTTTAATTCTTGCATATCAAATATTACTTTATTAAGTTTATCATTTGCCTTATCAATTTCTAGTATACCTTCAGATATAAAAAATTCAGAAGGGGGGATGGAGTCTCCGAGTTGAGAGAGTCGTTCAGTGAGTCTTGTTATAGGTTTAATCATCCACTGACGAATATACAGGATAATGATGATTGATAAAATGGTGATAATGATAGGAACAGCTGATAAAAATACTTCTAAGAGTGTGATATTTCTAAAGACTTCGGCATAATCGACTAAAACATAAATATCGAAAGGTAAATGCGTTTTTTCATTCTGAGCATGAATTAGGTAGTTTTCGGAGGGAATATTGTTAGGCTCTTTTAGGGAAAGTTTACCATTATTTCCAATATTAAGTTTGCTTAGAGGTTTTAGGATATCTTCTGAAGATATGACGGCATAAATGATTTTTCCTTCGTAATGAACAGATTTAACTAAGTATTCGCTGTTTTTAGTAGTTACATTTTTCCATTTACGGTCACTTATATCACTACGCAATGATTTTAGATTTGATTTTAATAGTAGATAATCTTCATATGGAATATAAAGATTGGAGACATTTATAAAATGATCAGTACTATCGGTTTCTAATAAGAATGTCATATGAGTTTCATTTTGATATTCAAACTCTGTAAAGCTAGTTTGAACTTTTTTAAGATTTTCTTGATACTCAAGAAACGTTTGTACATGATTTAATTTCTCTAAAGATTCATTATGCGTTATTGTTGAGTACATAAAGCGTTCTACAGAATGCAATTTTTCATTAACAGAGTCAGCATAAATTTCAATTGAACTACGTAGGTGTACTATATTTTGGTTTTTAATAAAATTTCTGGTTATGTTACTCATAGCAATATTGATTAAAATATTTATCAATAGTAGTACAAGTAGGAGTTTAAAGAAAAAATGAATGGAATGTTTTTTTGATAAGTCGTGATTTAATTTCATATACTATTCTCCTATTAAAATTATAGCACTTTGAAAATATGATATCATGTAACAAAACAGATATGTTTTATCAAGATGTCGGAAAAGTAATAGTTTTTAAAATTAAAAAACTGAAAAATTGATAAACCTAGTCCAAAAAGTTCTATTAAGGGAATTCTATATGGTGTAAAATAATCGTAGAAAATCAGATGGGAGGAAAAACATGAAAGTAGCATCTCAACTTCATAAAATAAAATTAAAGCATAGTATTCCGTTATATATATTACTTTTTCCTTCAATATTGCTATTAATTTTATTTTCCTATATTCCCATGTTGGGACTAATTATTGCATTTAAAGACTATTCACCAGCCAATGGTATCTTTGCTAGTCAGTGGGTAGGATTTAAGTACTTTACTCAATTTTTCTCATCATTCCAATTCGGGACAACTATGTTCAATACATTAAAAATTTCACTTTATAGTATTGTAGTAGGATTCCCCTTGCCTATTATACTAGCTATAATCAGTAATCAGTTAAGAGTTGGGAAATTTAGAAAAATATTTCAAGTGACAACTTACTTACCTCATTTTATCTCTACAATGGTTATGTGTGGGATGATTATCTTATTTTTATCTCCTACTAGTGGTTTGTTAGCAAATGTATTTAAGTCTGTTGGAATTACTATTCCAGATTTTTTATCAAAACCTACTAGTTTTGCAGGTGTTTATGTTTGGAGTGATGTATGGCAACATATTGGTTGGGATAGTATTATTTATCTGGCAGCGCTTTCTGCAATTGATCCTACATATTATGAGGCTGCAACTATGGATGGCGCTTCTAGATTACAAAAAATTCGGCATATAGAATTACCATTGCTTTTGCCGACTGCTATGATTCTATTAATATTAAGAGCAGGTAGTTTATTAAGTGTAGGTTTTGAGAAAGTGTTACTACTACAGAATCCTCTTAATTTAGCAGGAAGTGAGATAATTTCGACCTATGTTTATAAAGTTGGTATGGTGAACTTTCAGTATAGTTATTCGACAGCTATAGGGTTATTTAACACGGTAGTTAATCTAATAATTTTGTTATCTGTTAACTGGTTCTCAAAAAGATATACCAGAACGGGTCTTTTTTAAAGGAAGGAGTGCTCAAGGTGAAATGGTTTCATAAATCAAGAAAAACGAACTCTGAATTATTATTTGATATAGTTACCTATGGTTTAGCAATTTTCCTTATCCTGTTAATTGTTTATCCGTTATGGTTTGTAGTGATTGCATCTTTTAGTAATCCTTCAGATGTTGCAAATGGGAAGGTATGGTTTATTCCTAGAGAATGGAAATTAGATGGATATTTACGTCTTATTCAACAACCTTTATTTTTGCGTAGCTATCTAAATACCATTTTATATACTGTTGTTGGTACCTTAGTTGCTTTAGTAGTCAATATTCCAGCTGGTTATGCTTTATCTAGAAAAGAATTAGTTGGTAGAAAGTGGATGAGCATTCTATACATAATCCCTATGTTTGTATCAGGTGGTTTGATTCCTACCTACTTAACAGTAAAGAATGTTGGCCTAATTGATACATTTTGGGTAATGGTAATACCTTTTGCAGTTTCATCATACAATATTATTGTTGCTAGAACTTTCTTTAATAATAGTATTCCAGATGGGATGTGGGAGGCTGCGCAAATTGATGGCTGTGGTACAATTCGTTATTTTATTAAGATAGTCGTTCCTTTATCAAAAGCTATTATAGCAGTTATTGGACTTTGGACTGCAGTTGGTATTTGGAATTCGTGGTTTAATGCTTTAATTTATTTAACGAATGAAAATTTACAACCATTGCAATTAATTTTACGACGTTTACTAATTAGTAATCAAATGTTACAATCGCAAGCAACAGGAGAAGTTGCATCAGATCTTCGTATCAAAGCCGATATGATGAAATATGCAGCAATTGTTATTTCAACCGCTCCGATAATGTTGCTATATCCCTTTGTTCAAAAATATTTTAATCAAGGCGTAATGATTGGCGCGTTGAAGGAATAGGAGAAAAACATGAAAAATAAATCATTTACATATTTGTTCTTAGGAACCGTTACACTTGCTGGCTTAACAGCCTGTGCAAATTCCAATAATGCGAATAAGGACGATAAGTCTGGAGAAGATTCTTATAAAATCACAACTGTTCGTTGGTCTGACTGGGGAGAAGATTATCACAAAGGTTTTCTAACAGATTCTGCCAAGGAATCAGGTATCGATGTTAAATGGGATACACTTGTAGCCGCAGATTGGGCAGATAAGAAATCTGTTTTGGTTGCTAGTGGAGATTTACCAGATGCATTTTTAGGTTCAAATGCTTTTACAGATTCAGAAATTGCTCAGAACCAATCTTTATTTATTCCATTGGAAGATTTAATCAAAGAAAACATGCCAAATTTAACTAAGGCTATGGAGAAAGAACCTAAGATTAAAGCTATGATTACTTCACCAGATGGTCATATCTACAGTCTACCTAAAAAATTACCGATGCGTCCTACTGTAGCTAATCAGCTATTTATTAATAAAAAGTGGCTGGATAATTTAGGATTAAAGGTTCCAGAAACTTATGATGATTTAGTAAAAGTACTACAAGAATTTAAGGATAAAGATGCGAACGGAAATGGAGACGCTTCTGATGAAATTCCATTCGGAGCAGGAAACTTTGATCCAACATTCTCATATATTCTTCCGTTCAATAATCGTTTAGGGGCAGATAATACATATGAAATGTCTGTAAAAGATGGAAAACCAGTCTACCTTCGTACAGAAGAAAGTTATAAACAAGGGATTGCAGCAATGCACGAATCTTATAAAAAAGGTTTGATTGATCCGGAAATCTTTACAGAAGATACCTCTATGAGTGTAGCAAAACGTATGGATAAGGGAGTATCTAGAGTAGGTGTTTCTAGTGGTTGGACAGCAGATGCAACGTTTGGCTTACATTCAAGTGAATATATTGCTCTACCTGCTTTAAAAGGTATGGATGGTAAACAATATGTCTTTTCTGATCCAGATCATTACAACTATGGTCGAAATGAAATTTTGATTACAAATAAGAGCAAAAACCCTGCTAAATTATTGAAATGGTTGGATAAATTATATACAGATGAAGCAAGTATTCAGAATTTCTATGGATCATTTGGAATAGCTACTGAAAAGAATGGTGATAAGTTTAAAGTGTTACCTCCTAAAGATGGTAAATCAGCCGATGAGTATGCATGGATTAATTCACTTCGAGATTTTGGACCTAAATACGTAAGCGATGATATCAATAGTCGCGTAGAAATCGATCAAACACAAGGTGATGGATTGAAATTGAAGATGGACCAAGATTTGAAACAATTTGCGTTGCCAGCTTACCCTAATGTGATTTATTCACAAGAAGAGCTTAACAAATTATCATCAATCTATGTGAGTATTGAATCTTATGTCAAACAACAAGCATCTAAATGGGTAGTTGAAGGTGGCATAGAAAAAGAATGGGACTCATACAAAGAAACTCTTAAGAATATGGGATTGGACGAATTTATGAAGATTCAACAGGAAGCATATAATCGTTACCAAAAAGAAGTAAAAGAGTAATACTTTATATGAACTCTTGGTTGTATAAACAAGGGACTAGCTAATTACAGGAAGCGAGACTGATAACATCAAATTATCTCGCTTCCTTTATTCTAATTTTTAAAGAAATTTGGAAATGTTTTTTAAATAATTTAGGTAATATTTTTGTGCAACTGACATTCTAAAATATAGAGTTAAGACGATTGATTTCATGGGGAATATATTATGCAAAAATTATTTTCATTAGATGGAAAAGTGGTTAGAATTTTAACTTTTTTGACAGATTTAATTATTTTAAATACTCTATTTATTGTTAGTTGTATTCCAATAGTTACAATTGGGGCATCACTAACTTCTCTTACGACAATGTGGTATCGTATTTTAAAAGGTAAAGATACCGATATTACTTATCATTATTTTCGGATCTTTAGACAAAATTTTAAACAATCAACTTTTATTTGGTTGTTTATCCTCCTAATAGAATTACTTTTATATGTGAACTATTGTCTTTGGGGCTATTCAAGTTTATTTTCAGAGTATAGTTTATTGTTAGTGTTGCCCTTTTTATTTGTTATAATACTTTTTATGAGTGTTGTTTTTCCCTATATTGGTCTATTTAAAGATAATCTAAAAAATAGTATTGTAAATAGCGTATTAATTTGTATTTTAAATCCAATGCAAGCTATCATTTTGGTTTTATTTAATATTTCTGTACTGTATATGAGTTTTAGTAGTCCAGAACGAGTTTTAACAGCTATTTACGTATTTACATTTGGAGGATTTGCTTTTTGTGGATTGATGAATGTAATGGTAACGAATAAAATGTTTGATAAAGTAAAGAGATTTAATAAGAGGAGGGAAACAAATTGAAAATTTTTAAGGGAGAGTTTTATCGAATCTCTGTATTAACAGACAAGTTAGTAAGGTTAGAATACTCTCAAACTGGAAGTTTTGAGGATAGAACGACACAACTTATCTATAATAGAGATTTTGGCCAAGTTTCGTTAGATTATATCGAGACATCAAACGTACTAGATATTATGACGGACTATTTTCATTTGCACTTTAATAAAGGAGAATTTAACGCCGAAAATTTATTTATAGAATTAAAAGGAAATTTTGCCGTATATGGTAGTCGCTGGTATTTTGGTGAATCTATTGAAACGTTAAAAGGAACAGCTCGGACTCTTGATAAGGCAGACGGCGCAATCCCATTAGAAGATGGAATTATTAGTCGAAATGGCATTGCCTTACTGGATGATTCTCAAGGATTTATTTGGGATGAACAATCTGGTTATATTGAGAGAGAAAATCAAATTGACCTCTATTTCTTTGCCTATGGGCATGATTATAGAGGAGCAATCAGAGACTTTTACCATTTGACTGGTTCAACACCCTTGTTGCCAAGATATGCTTTAGGCAATTGGTGGAGTAGGTATTGGCCTTATACGTCGGATGAATACTTGAATTTAATAGACAGATTTAAAACAGAGAAAATTCCATTATCTATCGGTGTTTTAGATATGGATTGGCATATAACTGACATTCCAACTCGTTTTGGAAGTGGTTGGACAGGCTATAGTTGGAATAGAAACTTAATACCAAATCCAGAACAGTTATTGCAACAACTTCATGATAGAAAGTTAAAACTCTCCTTAAATGTCCACCCTGCTGATGGTATACGGGCTTATGAGGAAGCTTATCCTCGAGTCGCCAAACGATTGGGATTAAATGTAGAACTAGAAGAACCAGCCATTTTTGATTTTTTCAATCCATCCTTTAGGGAAGCCTACTTTAAAGATGTTCATTATGAGCTAGAAAAGCAAGGAGTAGATTTTTGGTGGATTGACTGGCAACAAGGGACACAAGGCATGTTGGATCCACTATGGCTTTTAAACCATTATCACTATCAGGATAGTTGTAAACATTCAGAAGGTGGCTTGATTTTATCAAGATATGCAGGTCCTGGTAGTCACCGCTACCCTGTTGGTTTTTCAGGGGACACTATTATTAGTTGGAATTCCTTAAGATTTCAACCTTATTTTACAGCGACAGCATCTAATATCGGTTATAGTTGGTGGAGTCATGATATCGGTGGACACATGTTGGGGGATTATGACGAAGAGCTACAAACTAGATGGCTACAGTTTGGTGTTTTTAGTCCGATTACTCGATTACATAGTTCTAGAAGTCCTTTCAATAGTAAAGAACCTTGGTTTTTTTCAGAAACAACATCTAAGATTATGAAGAATTACCTTCGTTTGAGACATCAGATGATTCCATATCTATACACCATGAATGTAAAGACACATGAGGAAGGCGCCCCATTAATCAGCCCAATGTACTATTTCTACCCAGAGAATGATGAGAGCTATAATGTTCCAAACCAATACTTTTTTGGAACAGAACTGATGGTGGCTCCCGTTGTAGAAAAGATGGATTTGGCATTCCAATCTGCAAAAGTAGATGTATGGTTCCCTGAAGGTGAATGGTATGACTTCTTTTCAGAGAAAAAATATACAGGTGGTGTGAAGTTGAGTGTTTATAGAGACATTTCGACGATACCTGTGTTTGCAAAAAGTGGTGCAATCATTCCCTTGGTTGGTTCTGAGATAGATATGGGTGTTGATTTACCTGAAGTTGTAGATTGGTATGTATTCCCAGGCAAACAACATTCTTTTGAAATGATTGAAGACCAAAATGGTCAAAGATATAAAACAAGATTATCAATTGATTGGGAAATGGGAATGGTAGAGTTAGCATTGCAAGGAGATTCTAGTATCGTTCCAAGCAATAGAAGGCATAGAATTCATTTTAAAGGAACGAATGTGTCTATCATTGAATTGCCAAATAAGAATGATACAGCTAGATTTGAATGCAAAGAAAATAAAATGCCATATCTAAATGATGAAGTTTTTAGACTACTAAAGACGGCTTCTCTTCCATATGAATTAAAAGATAGATTGTTAAATCAATCCATCAATGCGAAAAACTCTCATGAGTTAATGAATATCTTGCATCATCAGGATAAGGAATTGAGAGGGCGTTTGTTGGAAATGATATTTACTAGCGAAAACTAATTGAGACATTTCGTACACAATTTCTATTATTTAATGTGTAACAGTTTTACATCTCTATGCTTATTGACTTGTATTTTAGTAATTACAAGTTTGGCATAGGGATGTTTTTTGTTTACTGGAGAGGATAAGTGGCTCTTTGTCAACTGTAGTGGGGTGAAGAAAAGCTAAGCTTGAGAAAGGACACATTTCGTCCTTTCCTTTTATTTGAAAAAGACAGTAAAAAAGCGCAAAAAAACACTTCCTGTGCTATGCTGCAATTGAAATTTTTTTAGTTTTGGTGTTAGAACTGTTTCCTCAGTCCTAGCGCCTTTTCTTTTTGATAAAAATCAAGAGTTCATACTTAGCCCTTTTTGCTTTTGAATGTATTCAAAAATGGAACACTGATGTTAGATAATATAATTTTATAGATAAGCATGCCACTAATTTGCTAAATCAGTAATTAGATCTCTATCTGATATTTTTTAATTGAGGATAAAGTAGGAACTTATCTAAATAGATTTTTCAGAAAATTTTCTAAAAAAACATAATTTGTTTGACATTCGTTTGAAAATTCTGTAAAATGATTTATTATGTTTCAAAGGAGAATATATATGGAAAAACAGAAAACATTTTTTGGACATCCTATGGGCTTGTCCACCCTCTTCTTTACAGAAATGTGGGAACGCTTTTCTTACTATGGGATGCGAGCTATCCTACTTTACTATATGTACTATAGTGTGCAAGATGGTGGATTGGGAATGGATAAGACCACAGCTGCATCGGTTATGGCGATTTATGGCTCGCTGGTATTTTTGTCTTCGGTTGTCGGTGGTTTTGTCAGTGACCGTATTTTAGGAAGCCGTAAGACCGTCTTTTACGGTGGGATTCTGATTATGCTAGGGCATATTGCTTTGGCAACACCTTTTGGACAAGTGGCTCTCTATCTTTCTATTGCCTTGATTATCTTTGGTACTGGATTTTTAAAACCCAATATCTCAGATATGGTTGGGGGAATTTATGAGAAAGAGGATGATAGACGGGATGCAGGATTTAGTATCTTTGTCTTTGGTATTAACTTAGGTGCCTTCGTTGCCCCTTATCTAGTGGGTTATCTAGGTCAGGAAGTCAATTTCCATCTAGGTTTCTCATTAGCTGCCATTGGGATGTTCTTTGGTCTGGTGAAATATGTTTTAGATGGGAAGAAATACCTGCCTGAATCAAGTCTTTACCCCACTGATCCACTTTCACAGAAGGAGCAGCAGACCTTGATTAAACGCTTGCTGATTACACTTGTCATGGTTATTCTGGTGGTTCTAGGTTTAGTCTTTACTCACCAATTTAACGTGGATATGATTGTTAATATCTTTACAGTGATTGCGGTAATCATTCCAATCTACTATTTCTTCAAAATTTTATCTAGTCAGAAAATAACTGCTACTGAGAGATCCCGAGTATTTGCCTACATTCCTCTATTTATCGCCGGAGTACTTTTCTGGTCTATTGAGGAGCAGGGTTCTGTTGTTCTTGCTCTATTTGCGGATGATCAGACTCGACTTTACTTTAATGCATTTGGAAATCAGATTCAGTTCCCATCTAGTTTTTTCCAAAGTATCAATCCACTTTTCATCATGATTTATGTGCCGATTTTTGCGTGGTTGTGGGGGAAAATGGGTAAAAAGCAACCATCCTCTGCTAAGAAATTTGCTTACGGTTTATTTGCTGCAGGTTTATCCTTCTTGTGGATGATGTTACCAGGGATGCTCTTTGGGACAGATGTTAAGGTCAGTCCTCTCTGGTTGATTATGAGTTGGGCTATTGTGATTGTAGGGGAAATGCTGATTTCGCCTATTGGTCTATCAGTCACTACTAAGCTAGCACCAAAATCCTTCCAAGCACAAATGATGTCTATCTGGTTCTTGAGTAATGCAGCTGCCCAAGCTATCAATGCTCAAATTGTAAAATTTTATACAAGCGAAACTGAAGTGGCTTACTATGGAATTGTTGGAGGAATTACGATTGTATTCGGTATTATCTTACTCTTCTACGTTCCACGTATTGAAAAACTAATGTCTGGTATCAAATAGAGAAAAACTGGAATTTCTGTAGGAATTTTAAAAGTTAGATCAATTATTTATTCATGGGATTTAGTTCTGTATGGTACAGGGCTAAGTCCTTTTAGTTTGATTAATACTCTTCGAGAATCTCTTCAAACCGCGTCAACGTCGCCTTGCCGTACTCAAGTACAGCTTGCGGCTAGTTTCCTAGTTTGCTCTTTGATTTTCATTGAGTATAAAACTCACGATGTTTCTGCTTTTCCTAGTGGACATTTGTCTACTTTTTTTATATAATAAAACTAAACCATATTGGTTGAGTTTTAAAAATCTGGATTCAAGCATCGATTAGTCTTTCTAAGGGAGATAATGTCCATTAAAGTATCATAATAGGAGGTGAAGTATGTATCAGCCAGAAAAATTAAAGGCTCGGAGGAAAGAGTTAAAACTGACACAGAAGGAAATTGCAGAGCAACTTGGGATTAGTTTTCAGGCTTACTCGGCTTGGGAACGTGGAGTCAAGGAACCGTCCAAGGAGAAGGTGTTCCAGCTAGAGAATATTTTAAAAGTACCAAAAGGATATTTTACTCAGATCGAGATTGTCCGTCTCTACCATAGCCTCTCCAAGCAAGGGAAGGAGAAGGTTGTTCTCTATGCTCGCAACCTGGTTCAAGAGGAACAGGCTCAGAAAGTGACATCTATGCCAGAGCGTCTCTACGAGTACCGTGTCTACGAACGCATGTCTGCGGGAATCGGAGCTTCGGTCTACGATGATCAGAATTTTGATACGGTTTACTTTAATGAGGAGTTGGCCCATGATTTTGCATCCTGGGTATCTGGGGACTCTATGGAACCTAAATATCAAAATGGTTCAGTGGCACTGATTCGAGAGACAGGATTTGACTATGATGGGGCGGTCTATGCAGTGGTTTGCAACAACCAGACCTATATCAAACGGGTCTATCGAGAGGAAGATGGCTTGCGTCTGGTCTCTATCAATCCTAAATACAAGGATATTTTTATCTCCTATGAGGAAGATCCTCGGATTGTGGGGATTATTGTTGGGAACTTTGTGCCAATGGAGGGCTAGCCTATGGGCTATTTTGATTATTCCAGAGAGCCCAAAAGTGACATTGCCTTTGTCGATATGAAATCCTTTTATGCCAGTGTTGAGTGTGTGAAAAGGGGCTTGCATCCGCTGAAGACCTCACTTTGTGTCATGAGTCGCGCGGATAATTCGACCGGTCTTATCCTTGCCTCTTCTCCCTTGTTTAAGAAGATTTTTGGCAAGTCAAATGTTGGTCGGGCCTATGATTTGCCTTTTGACATCAAAACACGTAAATTTTCCTATTACAATGCTCGAAAGCAAGGGTTGCCGACCGACTCAGACTATATTCGCTACATCGAAGATTGGGCTCAGGTGACCTTGATTGTGCCTCCTAGGATGGATGAATACATCGCAGTCAATATGAAAATCCAGCGAATCTTTCAAAACTATGGCAGCCCAGATGATATTTATCCCTACTCGATTGATGAGGGCTTTATTGACTTGACTAGTTCGCTTAACTATTTCATCCCAGATAAGAGTCTATCCCGTAAAGACAAGTTGGATCTGCTTTCTGCTCGTATTCAGAGGGATATTTGGAGGCAGACAGGGATCTACTCTACAGTGGGCATGTCAAATGCCAATCCTTTACTGGCCAAGTTGGCTCTGGATAATGAGGCCAAGCACACTCCGACCATGAGGGCCAACTGGTCTTACCAGGATGTGGAAGAGAAGGTCTGGTCCATTCCCAAGATGACAGACTTTTGGGGGATTGGCAGGCGAATGGAGAAACGCTTGCATGCTCTGGGGATTTTTTCCATCAAGGAATTGGCAACCAGCAATCCCGACCAGCTAAAGAAAGTTCTGGGTCAGGCTGGTCTTCGTTTGTGGTTTCATGCTAACGGGATTGATGAAAGTAATGTTCATAAGCCCTATAAAGCCAAATCCAAGGGCTTGGGGAATTCTCAAATTTTGCCGAAAGATTACGTGAAGCTACGAGATATTGAAATTATTCTCCGGGAAATGGCTGAGCAGGTAGCTATTAGACTAAGAAGGGCGGGTAAGAAAACAACTCTTGTTTCTATCTATCTTGGTTTCTCTAAACAGGAGGTCAGGCCGTCTATTCACACACAAATGAAGGTCGAGCCTACCAATAATACATCTGTCTTAACGGATTATGTTTTGAAGTTATTTCATAACAAATATACTTCAGGAGCGGTCAGAAGTGTCGGAGTAAACTATGCAGGATTTGTGGACGAGTCCTTCGGCTTGATCTCTCTCTTTGATGATGTTGACAAGTTAGAAAAAGATGAAAGGCTCCAGACGGCTATTGACTCTATTCGGGAACAATTTGGTTTCACTTCACTCTTAAAAGCCAATGCACTGGAAGAAGCCTCTAGGAGTCTTGCCAGAAGCAAGCTGATTGGGGGACATTCTGCTGGAGGATTAGATGGATTAAAATGATTGATCGTTCTTATTTACCCTTTCAATCCGCGCGAGATTATCAAGATCCAGGTATGCAGAAGTGGATGGGATTTTACCTCTCAGAACACACTAGTTCGCTCAGTGAAGAAAAAAACCGTGTTGATTTTTCGATAGATTTGGACCCAGTTGAGAAGCTACACTTGCTTTCTCAGCTTTATGTTGGCCAACTGAAGGGAAGTTTTGTGGTCAAGGAAAAGAATCAGAAAACCACGATCATCGGTGAGGTGAGAGAATTATCACATCAGACTCTATCTATTAGGACAAACGAGGGATATAGGTTGATAGAGGTTGCAGATATCCTAGAAATTCGGCTGTGGGAGGAGGGAGTGTATGACTAGAAAAGAGCTGTATGAAAACAAACTACAGATGGATTATTTTTCAGATAACTATATTCGTTTCGAAGAGGATTTCCAAAAATATTCTGCCATGAATGTGCCCTTGACTTTCTTGATTGATGACATCCTACGAACTATGGCGATGAATCAGAAGAACTACTTTGTCTTAAACAAGGAAAATACTAAGGATGGGCGGGAGCATCGCTTTTATTTTAGGGTAGTAACGGAAAAAGAGTGTCCTAGAAATAGAACCTATGTATATGCTGGGGTTAAAAATAGTAGTCAGTAGAGGCTTATCTGCTGTAAAATGTATCATTTTTATAACACTTCATGTTTCATATCATGGGGTGTTTTTCTTTTTAAGTCAAAGCCAATCAAAAAATCTCACTATTCATTAGGCTGAAGGAGACCTAATCATAGTGAGATTGTGAATTATAGTAGATTTTGTATGGTCTCTTCAATTTGTTTAGGGTCTGTTTTTGAAGAGAAGCGTTCAAAGACCTGCCCATCACGACCGATGAGAAACTTAGCGAAATTCCATTCGATTCGTTTTCCTAGTGGGCCAGATTTCTGGTCTTTCAACCAAACATAGAGGGGATCTGCTTCCTTACCGTTGACCTTAATCTTGGCAAAACGTGGGAAGCTGGTTTGATAATGTAGGCTACAGAAGGCGTTGATTTCCTCTGCGCTGCCTGGTGCTTGTCCCATAAACTGGTTGCAAGGGAAGTCTAAAATCTCAAAACCTTGTTCTTGATAGCGATCATAGAGTTCTTGAAGTCCTTGGTACTGGGGCGTTAAACCACATCCAGTAGCAGTATTGACAATCAAGAGAACTTTCCCACGATAGGCATCTAGGGAAATCGTTTGGTTATCTTGGCTCAATACTGAAAAATCGTATAGTGAAGTCATTGCTTGCTTTTCTCCTTCTGTTTGGTATTTTTAGGAGTTTTCTCCTCCTGTAGTGATAGAAATCCGTAGGTCAGGGTTCCAAAAATGCTACCGATAATGAGGCCATACATCAGGAAAGGACCACTTTTATCGAATTGCATGAGCAACTTCACAAAATCTGAAAGGGGCATCTGCTGAACGAAGACTTTATGAAAGATGAGTAAGGTAAAGAGGCCAATCTGAATACCGATAAACACAATCCAGCTTCGGAATTTGATTTGGGCTTTGCTGTAGGTTTTGAGAATGATTTCTGATTTGTCATCCTTTTCAAGATGAAGCTCTTGGACGGCTTTTTGAGCTTTTATACTCATGAACAAAATGAGTCCAAAATAGATGTAGGGCATAACATTTCGAACAATTTCTATAAAGCTTCCGAACAAAATATAGAACAGGAAGAGAATGAAGGAAGAGTAAAAGATTTGGATCATGGAACGGGCGCAAGCCTTGTAGATAACCTCTTGACGGCATTCATCAAAAGGGCCTTGGATATGAAAGAAATTTCGAAGTAGGCGAGTGGTTAAGTCTTCTTTTTTCATGGGTGATTTCTCCTAAATGAACGATGCTATTTTGTTTCTTTTACGAATTGATAGAGATAATAAAGATAAGTAATAGAAGAAAGGATAGCGATAGTTAGCAGTATATAATATTTCCAATTGCTTGAAATGAGCGTCAGTTGTGGTAAGGATAGAATCATAAAGATTAGTGCTAAGTTGAGTATGCGCGTTTTTTGGGAGTCGATTTTTAGATAAGTCAATCCTTTGTTGAGTGCTGGAACAAAGACTGGAAGGAGGACTATATCGTAGATTGGCAAGTTCCCTGAAACGATGATGAAGATGAGCAGAGAACTGAACAAAAGATGATAGATAAGTAAAGTTACTAGTGATTTCATAGGGCACCTCCTAATCCTCATCTTGATCTTTCTTAGTTTTTGCAATGCGACGGGAGATGAGGAACTGTATACTCGCTCCGAAGAAGATAGAACCGAGAATGCTTGATACACCATTTCTTATAGTGAGAAGAGAATTAAAATAGTCCGGACTTTCACCTATGAGTATATGGAGAAGAGGAGTTATAAAAAACATCCATAGACCAAAGAACAAACCTGCTTTCAGACCTGGGTGGTGTAGTTGCTTACTTTCTTTCTCATTCAGCATATCTGGATCAATAGCTGTAATCCCTGTTTTTTTCATTTGGTAGGTGACATAGCCAGCAGCGATGAGGGCAATCACTAAAATTAGAGGAGGATAGATTAGAGCCACTTCTTGAGGGTATTTATAGGCCAGAAGGAGTGGAATAAGATTTCCGAAAATCATCAGATAAAAAAGAACGATAAAGACTTGGTTCCCAATACGATCGGCCTCACGCCGTTTGTATTCGTCAAGGGGACCAGAAATGCCGTATGTGCGTTTGATGAGTTTTTCAGTGAAGGTTTCTTTTTTCATAAGTTGGCTCCTTTTTTAAAAATCTTCCTCCCAAAAGAGACTGTTGAGGTCAGTTTGGAGGCTGCGGGCGAGATTGAGACAAAGTTCCAGGGTTGGGTTGTACTTGTCGTTTTCAATCATATTGATGGTTTGTCTCGAGACACCGATATCCTTGGCGAGTTCGAGCTGGGAAATGCCCAGTTCCTTGCGAAATTCTTTCACACGATTCATATGTTCTCCTTTCTGATTTGTGTCGTATATATTTGACTATATTATATTCTTCTATAGAGCGAATGTCAAGCATATTTGACATATTTCTTAAAGAAATCTTACTTGTTTTTGACCTATTTGTCTGACTAGTGCAAGCTAGTCGGATTTGTGGTAAAATAGATAAGATATGACAAAAGAATTTCATCATGTAACGGTCTTACTCCACGAAACGGTTGATATGCTAGACGTAAAGCCTGACGGTATCTACGTTGATGCGACTTTGGGTGGAGCGGGCCATAGCGAATATTTATTAAGTAAATTAAGTGAAAAAGGCCATCTCTATGCCTTTGACCAAGACCAGAATGCCATTGATAATGCGCAAAAACGCTTGGCACCCTATATCGAAAAAGGGATGGTAACCTTTATCAAGGATAATTTCCGTCATTTACAGGCACGTTTGCGCGAAGCTGGTGTTCAGGAAATTGATGGAATTTGTTATGACTTGGGAGTGTCTAGTCCTCAGTTGGACCAGCGGGAGCGTGGTTTTTCTTATAAGAAGGATGCGCCACTGGACATGCGCATGAATCAGGAAGCTAGTCTAACAGCCTATGAAGTGGTAAACCACTATGACTATCATGACTTGGTTCGTATTTTCTTCAAGTATGGCGAGGACAAGTTCTCTAAACAGATTGCGCGTAAGATTGAACAAGCACGTGCAGTCAAGCCAATCGAGACAACGACTGAGTTGGCAGAAATTATCAAGTCGGCCAAACCTGCTAAGGAACTCAAGAAGAAGGGGCATCCTGCCAAGCAGATTTTCCAGGCTATTCGAATTGAAGTCAATGATGAACTGGGAGCGGCAGATGAATCTATCCAGCAGGCTATGGACATGTTGGCTCTAGATGGTAGAATTTCAGTGATTACCTTTCATTCCTTGGAAGACCGCTTGACCAAGCAATTGTTCAAGGAAGCTTCAACAGTGGAAGTTCCTAAAGGTTTGCCTTTCATCCCAGATGATCTCAAGCCCAAGATGGAATTGGTATCCCGTAAGCCAATCTTGCCAAGTGTGGAAGAGTTAGAAGCCAATAACCGCTCGCATTCAGCTAAGTTGCGCGTGGCCAGAAAAATTCACAAGTAAGAGGAAAAAATGGTAGATAAAAAAGAAACAACCAGTCAATTCTTGCAGAGTCGTATCAAAAAATTCTCCCGTGTGGAGAAGGCTTTTTATCTTTCCATCGCTTTTACGGCTCTCGTCTTAGCAGTGAGCATTATCTTTATGCAAACACGACTTTTGCAAGTGCAAAGTGATTTGACAAAAATCAATGCGCAGATAGAGGAAAAGAAAACAGAGCTGGACGATGCCAAGCAGGAAGTGAATGAATTGATTCGTTCAGAGCGCTTGAAAGAGATTGCAGATAAAAAAGATTTGAAATTGAATAACGAAAATATCCGAACAGCGGAGTAAGATATGAAATGGACAGAAAAAATAACCCGATTTGCGCTAAAAAATCGTAAATCTCCAGCAGAAAACCGTAGAATAGTCGGCAAGTACATCAGTTTGTTAGCTGTCGTACTTTTCGCTATCTTTTTGGCTAATTTTGCGTATATTATAGCAAAAGGTAATATATTTGGTACTGACTTGGTTAAAGAGGCTAAAAAGGTTCACCAAACAACCCGAACAGTTCCTGCCAAACGTGGGACTATCTATGACCGAAATGGAGTGCCAATCGCTGAAGATGCGACCTCTTATAACGTCTATGCTGTTATTGATAAAAAATACAAGTCAGCAACTGGAAAAATTCTTTATGTAGAGGATTCGCAGTTTAATAAGGTAGCTGAAGTCTTCCATAAGTATTTGGATATGGATGAAGCTTATGTGAAAGAGCAACTAGCTCAACCAAATCTGACCCAAGTTTCCTTTGGAGCAAAAGGAAATGGGATTACCTATGCCAATATGATGGCTATTAAAAAAGACTTGAAAGATGCTAGTGTAGAAGGGATTGACTTCACAACTAGCCCTAACAGAAGCTATCCAAATGGACAATTTGCTTCTAGTTTTATTGGCTTAGCCCAACTCCATGAAAATGAGGATGGCAGTAAGAGTTTGTTAGGAACTTCTGGTTTGGAGAGTTCTTTAAATACCATTCTTGCTGGGACAGACGGTATTATTACCTATGAAAAAGATCGAGTAGGAAATATTGTACCCGGTACAGAACAGGTATCGCAACAAACTGTAGATGGCAAGGATGTTTATACAACATTGTCTAGCCCGCTCCAATCTTTCATGGAAACTCAGATGGATGCCTTTCTACAAAAAGTAAAAGGTAAGTATATGACCGCGACCTTGGTCAGTGCAAAGACCGGTGAAATCCTTGCTACCACTCAACGACCTACCTTTAATGCAGATACTAAAGAAGGAATCACTGAGGACTTTGTTTGGCGTGATATTCTTTATCAAAGTAACTACGAACCAGGATCAACCATGAAGGTCATGACGCTAGCAGCATCTATTGATAATAACACTTTCCCAGGTGGAGAATACTTCAATAGCAGTGAATTAAAAATAGCGGATGCGACGATTCGAGATTGGGACGTTAATGAAGGTTTAACCGGCGGTGGTATGATGACATTTTCTCAAGGGTTTGCTCACTCAAGTAATATTGGGATGACACTGCTTGAGCAGAAAATGGGTGATGCTACTTGGTTAGATTATCTAAACCGCTTTAAATTTGGGGTTCCAACTCGTTTTGGTTTGACAGATGAATACGCTGGCCAACTTCCAGCTGACAATATTGTCAATATCGCTCAGAGTTCATTTGGACAAGGGATTTCAGTAACTCAAACACAAATGATTCGTGCCTTTACAGCCATTGCCAATGATGGCGTCATGCTGGAGCCTAAATTTATTACGGCCTTGTATGATCCAAATGATCAAACCGTTCGTAGATCTCAAAAAGAAATTGTAGGGAATCCAGTTTCGAAAGATGCAGCTAGCCAAACTCGTACTCACATGGTCTTGGTAGGAACGGATCCTAGATATGGAACTATGTATAATCATAGTACAGGAAAAGCAACTGTCAATGTTCCAGGTCAAAATGTAGCCCTCAAGTCTGGTACAGCCGAAATCGCTGACGAGAAAAATGGAGGCTACTTGGTTGGTTCTACCAACAACATTTTCTCGGTTGTGGCTATGAACCCTGCTGAAAATCCTGACTTTATCTTGTATGTAACAGTTCAACAACCTGAACATTATTCAGGTATCCAGTTAGGGGAATTTGCCAATCCAATCTTGGAGCGGGCTTCAGCTATGAAAGAATCTCTCAATCTTCAATCTCCAGCCAAGAATTTAGATAAAGTTACGACAGAATCTTCTTATGCAATGCCTAGCATCAAGGATATTTCACCTGGTGAGTTGGCGGAAGCCTTACGCCGAAATATTGTGCAACCAATCGTTGTAGGTACTGGAACAAAGATTAAAGAATCATCTGTAGAAGAAGGGACCAATCTTGCACCAAACCAACAAGTTCTCCTTTTATCGGATAAGGTAGAAGAAATTCCAGACATGTATGGCTGGAAAAAAGAGACTGCTGAAACCTTTGCTAAATGGTTGGATATTGAGCTGGAATTTGAAGGGTCAGGTTCTGTTGTACAGAAGCAAGATGTTCGGACTAATACAGCTATCAAAAACATTAAAAAAATTAAATTAACTTTAGGAGACTAATATGTTTATTTCCATCAGTGCTGGAATTGTGACATTTTTACTAACTTTAGTAGGAATTCCGGCCTTTATCCAATTTTATAGAAAGGCGCAAATTACAGGCCAGCAGATGCATGAGGATGTCAAACAGCACCAGGCAAAAGCTGGGACTCCTACAATGGGAGGTTTGGTTTTCTTAATTGCTTCTGTTTTAGTTGCTTTCTTTTTCGCCCTATTTAGTAATCAACTCAGCAATAATGTTGGTATGATTTTATTTATCTTGGTTCTCTATGGTTTAATCGGATTTTTAGATGACTTCCTCAAGGTCTTCCGTAAAATCAATGAGGGCCTTAATCCCAAACAGAAATTGGCTCTTCAGCTTCTAGGTGGTGTCATTTTCTACCTTTTCTATGAGCGTGGTGGCGATATGCTTTCTGTCTTTGGCTACCAAGTGCATCTAGGGATTTTCTATATTGTCTTCGCTCTTTTCTGGCTAGTCGGTTTTTCAAACGCAGTAAACTTGACAGACGGTATTGACGGTTTAGCTAGCATTTCCGTTGTGATTAGTTTGTCTGCCTATGGAGTTATTGCCTATGTGCAAGGTCAGATGGATATCCTTCTAGTGATTCTTGCCATGATTGGTGGTTTGCTTGGTTTCTTTGTCTTTAACCATAAGCCTGCTAAGGTCTTTATGGGAGATGTGGGAAGTTTGGCTCTCGGTGGAATGCTGGCAGCTATTTCAATGGCTCTCCACCAAGAATGGACTCTCTTGATTATCGGAATTATTTATGTCTTTGAAACAACTTCGGTCATGATGCAAGTCGGCTATTTCAAAATGACTGGTGGAAAACGTATTTTCCGTATGACGCCTGTGCATCACCATTTTGAACTTGGAGGATTGTCTGGTAAAGGAAATCCTTGGAGCGAGTGGAAGGTTGACTTCTTCTTTTGGGGAGTGGGGCTTCTAGCAAGTCTCCTGACCCTAGCAATTTTGTATTTGATGTAAGAATGGCACCCTGATGTTTCAGGGTGTTTTTGCTTTTTAAAAAATATTGGTCAATTAAAGTCAAATTCCTTGACCTTTTTTGACTAATGTAGTATATTATGAACGTAAGGTAAATGAAAGCCTTACTAGAACACTTATTTAAAGTAAAATAGAAAGAGGTGGGGTCTATGTTTAATCTAGAAATCTTTAGAAGTAAAGATAGTCTACTCCTGCTTGAAAAAGAAAAACCAGAAATAGTACGTAGAGTAGCGATTTAGCTAGTCTAAATTTTTTAAAGAAAAAGTCAAAGATAGTCAATATCAGTAATAATAAATAACAAAAAGAGGTAAAGAATATGAACAACAACTTTAATAATTTTAACAACATGGATGATTTATTTAACCAATTGATGGGTGGTATGCGTGGATATAGTTCAGAAAACCGTCGTTACTTGATTAACGGCCGTGAAGTAACGCCTGAAGAGTTCGCTCACTATCGTGCAACTGGTCAATTGCCAGGAAATGCAGAAGCTGATGGACAAATGAAACAACAGTCTTCAGGTATGAAACAAGACGGTGTCCTTGCAAAACTAGGTCGAAACTTGACTGCAGAAGCACGTGAAGGTAAGTTAGATCCGGTTATTGGACGTAATAAAGAAATCCAAGAAACTTCTGAAATTCTTTCTCGTCGCACAAAGAATAATCCAGTTCTCGTCGGTGATGCTGGTGTTGGTAAAACTGCAGTAGTAGAAGGATTGGCCCAAGCTATCGTGAACGGCGACGTTCCTGCAGCAATCAAGAACAAAGAGATCATTTCTATTGATATTTCTGGACTTGAAGCTGGTACTCAATACCGTGGTAGCTTTGAAGAAAACATTCAAAACTTGGTAAACGAAGTCAAAGAAGCTGGAAATATTATCCTCTTCTTCGACGAAATTCACCAAATTCTTGGTGCTGGTAGCACAGGTGATGGTCAAGGATCTAAAGGTCTTGCTGATATCTTGAAACCAGCTCTTTCACGTGGAGAATTGACAGTGATTGGCGCAACTACTCAAGATGAATACCGTAATACTATCTTGAAAAATGCAGCCCTTGCTCGTCGTTTCAACGAAGTGAAGGTTAATGCTCCATCAGCAGAGGATACTTTTAAAATCCTTCAAGGAATTCGTGATCTCTATCAACAACACCACAATGTTATTTTGCCAGATGAAGTCTTAAAAGCTGCCGTTGATTATTCTGTTCAGTATATTCCTCAACGTAGCTTGCCAGATAAGGCTATCGACCTTGTCGATGTTACGGCGGCTCACTTGGCAGCTCAGCATCCAGTAACAGATGTTCATGCTGTTGAACGTGAAATTGAGGTAGAAAAAGACAAGCAAGAAAAAGCAGTTGAGGCAGAAGATTTTGAAGCAGCTCTAAACTATAAAACACGCATTGCAGAATTGGAAAAGAAAATCGAAAACCATACAGAAGATATGAAAGTGACTGCAAGTGTCAACGATGTGGCTGAATCTGTAGAACGTATGACGGGTATTCCAGTATCTCAAATGGGGGCTACGGACATCGAACGTTTGAAAGATATGGGTCATCGTTTGCAGACGAAAGTTATTGGTCAAGATAAGGCCGTTGAAGCAGTAGCAAAAGCTATCCGTCGTAACCGTGCTGGTTTTGATGAAGGTAACCGTCCAATCGGTAGCTTCCTCTTTGTAGGTCCTACTGGTGTCGGTAAGACTGAGTTGGCTAAACAATTGGCTCTTGATATGTTCGGAACGAAAGATGCTATCATCCGTTTGGACATGTCAGAATACAGCGACCGCACAGCCGTATCTAAATTGATTGGTACAACTGCAGGTTATGTTGGTTACGATGACAACAACAATACCTTGACAGAACGCGTCCGTCGCAATCCATACTCAATCGTCCTTCTCGACGAAATTGAAAAGGCTGACCCTCAAGTCATCACCCTTCTCCTTCAAGTTTTGGACGATGGTCGTTTGACAGATGGTCAAGGTAACACTGTCAACTTCAAGAATACGGTGATTATCGCAACTTCAAACGCAGGCTTTGGTTACGAAGCTAACTTGACAGAAGATGCTGATAAACCAGAATTGATGGATCGTTTGAAACCTTACTTCCGTCCAGAATTCCTTAACCGTTTCAATGCTGTCATCGAATTCTCACACTTGAGCAAAGAAGATCTTTCTAAGATTGTAGACCTTATGTTGGTTGAAGTTAACAAGACGCTTTCTAAGAAAGACATTGACTTGGCAGTGAGCGAAGCTGCTAAAGAATACATGACTGAGGAAGGCTACGATGAAGTCATGGGTGTTCGTCCACTCCGTCGTGTGGTTGAACAACAAATCCGTGACAAAGTCACAGATTTCCACTTGGATAACCTTGATGCTAAACACCTAGAAGCTGATATGGAAGATGGTGTTTTGGTCATTCGTGAAAAAGCCTAAGACAGAATTTTGAGCATAAAAAAGAAGGAGCCAGCTGAAAAACTGGTTCCTTTTTTGTGTTTAGATGACATGGCGTTCAAAGGCATCATCTGAAATCCCTTGTTCCAAGATGAGCTTTGCCCATTCTTTAGCAGAAAAGAGGCTGTGATCCTTGTAGTTTCCGCAAGATTCGATGGTTGTTCCAGGGACATCTTCCCAAGTGGTAGTTTCAGCGATTTCTTTCAGCGAATCCTTGATAACTGCTGCAATCTCAGCGCTAGTATGACGTCCCCACATAATCATGTGGAAGCCTGTACGGCACCCAAATGGTGAACAGTCAATCATGCCGTCAATGCGGGTACGGATGAGTTTTGCCAAGAGGTGCTCGATAGTGTGAAGGCCAGCAGTAGGGATAGAGTCTTCATTGGGTTGCACTAAGCGAATATCATAATTGGAGATGATGTCTCCCTTTGGCCCTGTTTCTTCCCCAATCAAGCGAACATAAGGTGCTTTAACAATGGTGTGGTCAAGTTCAAAACTTTCAACAATAACTTCTTTTGACATGGTAAATCCTTTCAGTTTTCTTCTTTCATTATAACATAAAGCCGGCTCTTGAGTCAGAGAGAAAACCTCTCCGAGGCTGGAGAGGTTGAAATCTTTATTTACGATACAAGCGGTCGTATTGGTAGTAAGGGTCAAAGGTTACATTGATACCCAATTTGCGAAGGACATTCTTGTCTTCATCGGTTAAGATGATGGTTGAGTGGGCTTCGCTTCCTTTGAGGTTGCCAAGTTCTTCCATGGCATGCGCAGCGTCAGGATTTTCCGTAGCTGTGATAGCAAGTGCAATCAAGATTTCATTTGAATGCAGGCGTGGATTGCGACTACCTAGATGATCGATTTTAAGACCTTGGATCGGTTTGACGACTTCAGGCTCGATGAGTTTTACTTCATTGGCAATGTTAGCTGATTTCTTGATAGCGTTAATCAAGGCAGCGGCTGTAGGGCCAAAGAGCTCTGAGTTCTTACCTGTGACAATTTCTCCGCTTGGCAATTCAAGGGCTAGGGCTGGTCCGCCAGTTTCTTCTGCTTTTTGACGCGCAGCAACAGCAACCTTACGGTCTGCAGGTGTGATGCCGAGGTCATTCATAAGCAACTCGATTTTCTTGACAGCAGCTTCGCCAACTTTTTCGGCTTTAAAATCAAGAACAGTTTGATAGTAACGGCGGATGATTTCTTGTTTAGAAGCTTCGACAGCAGCTTCATCATCTGCAATAGCGAAACCAACCATGTTGACACCCATATCTGTCGGAGAAGCGTATGGAGATTTACCAAGGATACGTTCTAACATGCGCTTGAGCACTGGGAAGATTTCGATATCACGGTTGTAGTTGACAGTGGTTTCTCCGTAGGTTTGGAGATGGAAAGGGTCAATCATGTTGACATCATCAAGGTCAGCTGTAGCAGCCTCGTAGGCCAAATTGACTGGGTGATGAAGGGGAAGATTCCAAACTGGGAAGGTTTCAAATTTAGCGTAGCCAGACTTGATACCATTGATTTGGTCGTGATACATATTGGACATACAAGTTGCTAATTTTCCAGAACCAGGTCCAGGAGCGGTTACGACGATCAAGTTGCGACTGGTTTTGATGTAGTCATTTTTTCCCATGCCTTCTGGAGAAATGATGTGATCCATATCCGTCGGATATCCTTTGATTGGATAATGAAGATAAGAATCAATTCCGTTTTTCTCAAGTTGGTTGCGGAAGGCATCTGCAGCTGGTTGACCAGCGTACTGTGTGATGACAACGGAGCCAACAAAAATTCCCAATTCATTGAATTTGTCAATCAGACGAAGAACTTCTTGGTCATAAGAAATGCCCAAGTCACCACGTGCTTTGGAATGTTCGATGTTGTTAGCATTAATGGCAATTACAACCTCGACTTGCTCTTTCAATTCTTGCAAGAGCTTGATTTTGTTGTCAGGCTCATAACCAGGAAGGACACGAGCAGCGTGGAAATCTTCTAACATTTTGCCACCAAACTCTAAGTAGAGCTTGCCGTCAAATTGGTTAATGCGCTCCAAAATGTGGTCGCGCTGTAGATTCAAATATTGTTCAGAACTAAAAGCTTGTTTTTTCATTTTTTTACCTCTGACCTCTATTATAATAAAAAATTGGAAGTTAGGAAACTATGGAGTTAAAAAAGGAATTAAAAAGATTAGGCAAACGCTTGCACAAAACTCTAAAAAGCGCTATCATAGACTACAGATTATTAAAATAATGAGGTAAGAAGATGCAAGAAAAATGGTGGCACAATGCCGTAGTCTATCAAGTTTATCCTAAGAGCTTTATGGATAGCAACGGAGATGGAATTGGCGATTTGACAGGAATTACCAATAAGTTAGACTATCTAGCCAAGTTAGGAATTACAGCGATTTGGCTTTCTCCCGTTTATGATAGTCCGATGGATGATAATGGCTATGATATTGCTGATTATCAAGCGATTGCGGCTATTTTCGGGACCATGGAGGATATGGACCAACTGATCGCAGAAGCTAAGAAACGTGATATTCGTATCATCATGGACTTAGTGGTCAATCATACTTCAGATGAGCATGCTTGGTTTGTCGAGGCCTGTGAAAATCCTGATAGCCCTGAACGAGACTACTATATCTGGCGGGATGAACCCAACGATTTGGAGTCTATCTTTAGTGGGTCTGCTTGGGAGTACGATGAAAAGTCAGGTCAGTACTATCTCCACTTTTTCAGCAAGAAGCAACCTGATCTCAACTGGGAAAATGAAAAACTTCGTCAGAAAATTTATGAGATGATGAATTTCTGGATTGATAAAGGCATTGGTGGTTTCCGCATGGATGTCATTGACATGATTGGGAAAATTCCTGACGAGAAAGTAGTCAATAATGGTCCCATGCTCCATCCCTATCTCAAGGAGATGAATCAGGCGACCTTTGGAGATAAGAATCTCTTGACAGTAGGAGAGACTTGGGGAGCAACGCCAGAGATTGCCAAGCTCTATTCTGATCCAAAGGGGCAAGAATTGTCTATGGTCTTCCATTTTGAACATATCGGTCTTCAGTATCAGGAAGGTCAGCCTAAATGGCACTATCAAAAAGAACTGAATATTGCTAAGTTAAAAGATATTTTCAACAAATGGCAGACAGAATTAGGAGTTGAGGAAGGCTGGAATTCGCTCTTCTGGAACAATCATGACCTCCCTCGTATTGTCTCAATCTGGGGAAATGACCAAGAATACCGTAAAAAATCTGCCAAAGCCTTTGCCATCTTACTTCATCTCATGAGAGGAACTCCTTATATCTACCAAGGTGAGGAGATTGGGATGACCAACTATCCGTTTGAAACGCTGGACCAAGTAGAAGATATTGAATCTCTGAACTATGCGCGTGAAGCTCTTGAAAAAGGTGTTCCGATGGAAGAAATCATGGACAGTATCCGTGTCATTGGACGTGATAATGCCCGTACCCCAATGCAATGGGACGAGAGCAAAAATGCTGGTTTCTCAACAGGTCAACCTTGGTTGGCAGTGAATCCAAACTATCCAACAATCAACGTTCAAGAAGCGCTGGCAAATCCAGAGTCTATTTTCTATACCTATCAGAAACTGGTTCAAATCCGTAAGGAGAATAGCTGGCTGATTCGAGCTGATTTTGAATTGCTTGATACGGCTGAAAAGGTATTTGCCTATATCCGTAAAGATGGGGACCGTCGTTTCCTAGTTGTGGCCAACTTATCCAATGAAGAGCAAGACTTGACCGTAGAAGGAAACGTCAAATCGGTCTTAATTGAAAACACCGTGGCTCAAGAAGTTTTTGAAAAACAAATCTTGGCTCCATGGGATGCTTTCTGTGTGGAATTACTATAAACATTTTTTACAGAAAAATCTAAAAATGAAATCGCATAAAAACAAGGGAGGACTGTATGAAAGACAGAAATCCTTTGTTTTTTTATGACTAAAGTTTATAAACTTTCATTCTAGAAATTCAATTAACTTTACAAATTCCCACTATTTTGGTAAAATAAACCTATGTTATAAAAACTAACATAAAGGAGAAAGAAGATGACTACAAAAAAGCGTATCCTTAGTGCAGGTCTGACTGTTGCAGCTGCCTTGCTGTTAACTGCTTGCGGACAATCAGGTTCAGATACAAAAACTTACTCATCAACCTTTAGTGGAAACCCAACTACATTTAACTACTTATTAGACTACTACGCTGATAATACAGTTATTATTACTAACCTAGTTGATGGTTTGCTTGAAAATGACAACCACGGAAACCTAGTTCCATCTTTGGCAGAGGACTGGTCTGTTTCAAGCGACGGTCTGACTTATACCTATAAACTGAGAAAAGATGCCAAATGGTTTACGGCTGACGGTGAAGAGTATGCCCCAGTCAAGGCACAAGATTTTGTGACAGGTATCAAATACGCAGTGGATAATAAATCCCAGGCCATTGACTTGATTCAAAACTCAATCAAGGGCTTGAATGATTATATTACAGGAGCGGATTCTGACTTTTCTAAGGTTGGAGTGAAAGCCATTGATGACCATACTGTTGAGTATACTTTGGCGCGCCCAGAACCTTACTGGAACTCAAAAACAACCAACAGTATTCTTTTCCCAGTGAATGAAGAGTTTCTAAACTCAAAAGGGAAAGATTTTGGTACCCTATCTCCAGATAGCATTCTCTACAGCGGACCTTATTTGTTAAAAGATTTCACATCAAAATCATCGATCGAGTATGTGAAAAATCCGCATTATTATGATCATGACAAAGTATCGATTGAACACGTAAAATTGGCCTATTTTGATGGTTCAGACCAAGAATTGACCATCCGTAACTTTGAAAGTGGAGCTTATTCAATCGCAGGTGTTTATCCAAATAGTTCTAACTTTGCTAAGACCAAGGAGAAATATAAGGATAATATCGTCTATAGCTTGCAGGACAAGACTTCTTGGTATTTCAATTTTAACGTCAACCGTAAGGCCTACAATCACACTGCTAAAACAACAGATGAGCAGAAGAAGTCAACTGAGACAGCTGTTTTGAACAAGAACTTCCGCCAAGCGGTGAACTTTGCCTTGGACCGCACAGCCTATTCTGCTCAGTCAAATGGGGAAGAAGCGGCTAGCAAGACCCTTCGTAACACCCTAGTACCTCCTACATTTGTCCAAGTTGGAGACAAGACTTTTGGAGAAGTAGTCGCTTCTAAATTGGTCAACTATGGCACAGAATGGTCAGGTATTAACTTGGCAGATGCTCAGGATGCCTATTTTAACAAAGAAAAAGCCCAAGCAAAATTTGCGGAAGCTAAAAAAGAATTGGCAAGTCAAGGTGTGACTTTCCCTATTCACTTGGATGTAGCTGTTGATCAAACAAGTAAAAATGCTGTGACAGGCATGAACTCAGTTAAGCAGACCCTTGAGTCAGTTTTAGGTGCTGATAACATTGTCATTGATGTTCAGCAACTTTCAACAGATGATTTTAATAACGTAGCCTTCTTAGCACCAACACCAGCTGATCGAGACTATGATTTGAGCTTTGATGGTTGGGTAGGTGACTATCAGGATCCATCAACTTATCTCAATCCTTTCAATGCAGAGGATGGATTCTACCTCAAGATTTTTGGTCTAGATGCTCAAGAAGATAAAGCTAAGATTGCTAGCTTGGGACTTGATACTTACACCAAGATGCTCAAAGATGCAGATAGTGAAAATAAAGATGTAGCCAAACGATATGAAAAATATGCTGAAGCACAGGCTTGGATGATTGACAATTCTCTGATTATGTCAGCCATGTCAAGTGGTGGTACAGCATCTGTAACCAAAGTAACGCCATTTACAAGAGGCTATTCACTGGTCGGCATTAAGGGTGATGGCAATAACTACAAGTACATGAAACTGCAAAAAGATACTGTGACAACCAAACAGTTTGAAGAAGCTAAGACCAAATGGGAGCAAGAAAGCAAAAAAGCAATCGAAAAAGCTCAAAAAGAAGCAGAAAATCATGTTAAATAGATGAACGAGGTTCCGTAAGGGACCTTGTTTTAATGTTTATATAGTAAATTTATTGATGTAATTGTTTGCAAATCAAAAAGAATATTTCGGAAAGAAGATGAGAACGCTTTACCTAAGCGGATTTATCTCACAAGTGTATTTTTTTATGATATAATAAAATGAAATAAAAATTGATAATAGAGGTATATCGTGAGTAGATCTTCGAAGCGAGCTCGTCAGGGTAAAACAAAAATATTGATTAGTTGGGGGTTGCTAGCTATCTATGCAGTACTAGCAGTCTTTTTATTGTTTTTAATTTTCAAGTACAATATGCTAGCCTTCCGATATCTCAATATAGTGGTTGCTGTCTTAATTGTAGCCTTAGCCATCTTGTGCTTCTTTTTAATTCGGTCTAAGAAAGTTCAAAATCTAACGCTGATTTTATTACTACTGGGTGTGTTAATCAATGGAACTTCCCTCTTTGCTGTAAGTCAGTTCATTGGCTTTACCAGTCGCCTGAATGCAACATCGAATTACTCAAATTATTCGATGAGTATTGCAGTGTTAGCAGATAGTCCAATTGATAATATCAGTCAGGTAACCAGTGTAATGGGGCCTACTGGGACGGATAGGGATAATATCCAACAGTTGATGAATGATCTGAAAGCGACTCAAAACAAGGAATTGACAGTCGAAGAAAGCAGTTCCTATCTTGCAGCCTATAAGAGTTTGTTAGCTGGTGATACAAAGGCAATCATTCTAAACAGTGTCTTTGAAAATATTATCGAATCAGAATATCCTGACTATGCTTCAAAAATTAAGAAAATCTATACCAAAGAATTAACCAAGACGGTTGAAACTCCAAAAGATATCAAAGGTAACAGTTTCAACGTTTATATCAGTGGAATTGATACTTACGGTCCAATCAGTTCAGTTTCTCGTTCGGACGTCAATATCATTATGACAGTGAATCGCGAAACTAAAAAGATTCTCTTGACAACGACACCTCGTGATTCCTATGTTCCAATTGCAGATGGTGGCAACAACCAAAAAGATAAGTTGACCCATGCGGGGATTTATGGGGTAGATGCTTCAATTCATACCCTGGAAAATCTCTACGGTATTGACTTGAACTATTATGCTCGTTTGAATTTCACTTCTTTCTTGAAGTTGATAGATCTCCTTGGTGGGGTTGATGTTCATAATGATCAGGATTTTACATCATTGCATGGTAAGTTTCATTTTCCTGTAGGGAATGTTCATCTTGATTCGGAGCAAGCTCTTGGCTTTGTGCGTGAGCGCTATTCTTTGGCAGATGGAGATCGGGATCGTGGCCGTAACCAGCAAAAGGTCATTGTCGCTGTTTTGCAAAAGTTAACTTCGACAGAAGCTTTGAAAAATTATGATAGTATTATAAAAGGGCTACAAGATTCGATTCAAACCAATATGCCACTTGAAACCATGATGAACCTGGTTAATGCCCAACTTGAGAGTGGTGGAACGTATAAAATCAATTCGCAAGATCTTAAAGGAACAGGGCGTATGGATTTACCATCCTATGCCATGCCTGATAGTAACCTCTACATGATGGAGATAAGTGATAGCAGTTTAGAGTCAGTCAAGGCTGCAATAAATGATGTGATGGAAGGAAAATAAGACAAAATGATTGATATTCATTCGCATATTGTATTTGGTGTGGATGATGGTCCAAAATCTAAGCAAGAAAGCAAGGCGCTTCTGACAGAAGCCTATAGGCAAGGGGTAAGGACTATTGTATCGACATCGCATAGACGAAAAGGAATGTTTGAAACTCCTGAGGAGACAATCGAGGAAAATTTCCAAGAAGTTAAGGAACTAGCCAAGGAAGTGGCTCCAGACTTGACCATTCTCTACGGAGCGGAAATTTATTATACCCATGATGTACTTGAGAAGTTAGAGAAGCAAGTAATTCCAAGTCTTAATAGGACACGCTATGCTCTCATTGAGTTTAGTATGACTACCCCTTATCGGGAAATTCATACTGCTTTGAGTAATGTTCTCATGCTTGGTATAACGCCTGTAGTTGCCCACATTGAACGTTATCATGAATTAGAGAATAACGAAAAACGGGTAAAAGAGTTGATTGATATGGGTTGCTACACTCAAATCAATAGTTCAAGTATTTTAAAACCAAAGTTATTTGGAGATAAATATAAATTTATGAAGAAACGAGCTCGCTATTTTCTAGAGCGTGACTTGGTTCATTTTGTTGCTAGTGATATGCACAATTTAGACCAAAGACCGCCTTACATGAAAGAAGCTTATGAGATCGTCTCAAAACAATATGGTGAAAGAAAGGCGAGAGAATTATTTATCGAAAATCCTCGCATCATCTTAGCAGATCAAATTATTTAGGAGTTGACATGAAAGAAAATAAAGAAATCGGAATTGATGTTGTTCAATTATTAAAAATCCTTTGGAAGAAAAAACTCGCTATCGTACTAACTGCGATTGTGACAGCTGTACTTGCATTTGGCTTGAGTAGTTTTGTGTTGAAACCGGAATATGCTAGTACAACACGTATCTATGTTGTTAGTCGCAATCAATCTGAAAATACAGGGTTGACGAATCAGGATTTGCAGGCAGGTACCTATCTTGTAAAAGACTATAAGGAAATTATTCTTTCACAAGATGTACTGGAAAAAGTCATTTCAAATCTTAAATTAGATAAAACAGTCAAAGAATTAACTAAGAAAATTCAGGTGACAGTGCCAGTAGATACTCGTATCGTATCAATCGTGGTAAAAGATGCGCAACCAGAAGAAGCGAGCCGTATCGCAAATGCTCTTCGTGAAGTAGCAGCTGAGAAAATCATTAAGGTAACTCGTGTTTCTGATGTAACAACGCTAGAGGAAGCTAGACCAGCACTAACACCATCCTCACCTAATATTCGTCGAAATACGGTACTTGCTTTTCTAGCAGGTGGAGCAGTGATGGTTGTTTCAGTTGTATTGCTTGAATTATTGGACGATCGTGTCAAACGACCAGAAGATGTCGAAGAAGTCATGCAGGTTGCACTTTTAGGAATTGTTCCAGATTTGGATAAGTTAAAGTAAGGGAGAAAACATGCCAACATTAGAAATCTCAAAAAAGCATTTAGATTTTGCTAAAAAAGCTGAAGAACACTATAATGCTTTGCGTACAAATATTCAATTGAGTGGCGATAATTTGAAAGTTCTTGCCATTTCATCTGTCAAACCTGGTGAAGGGAAATCTACAACATCAACGAATATCGCCTGGGCTTTCGCGCGTGCAGGCTATAAAACACTACTAGTAGATGCAGATATCCGAAATTCAGTTATGTCTGGTGTTTTCAAGTCAAGGGAAAAGATTACTGGGCTGACTGACTTCTTAGCAGGAACTACTGATCTTTCAAATGGTCTCTGCGATACCAATATTGAAAACCTATTTGTTATTCAGGCAGGACCGGTATCACCTAACCCAACAGCCCTCCTGCAGAGTGAAAATTTCCACACCATGATTGATACCCTGCGCAAGTATTTTGACTATGTCATTGTAGATACTGCACCGATTGGGATGGTTATTGACGCTGCTATCATTACACAAAAATGTGACGCTTCTATCTTAGTAACTGCGGCTGGAGAGACAAAACGTCGTGATGTCTTAAAGGCGAAGGAACAGTTAGAACAAACAGGAACTCCTTTTTTAGGTGTAGTTCTAAATAAATTTAACACCGAAGTTGAAAAATATGGAGCTTATGGTGGTTATGGAGCCTATGGAGCCTATGGAGCCTATGGAGCCTATGGTTCCTACGGAAATTATGGGAAAAAGAAGTAGGTAGAGTTACCTAGGAGGTAGTTTTGAGAGAAGTATCAAATATTCGAAAATTAGAGATTCTCATAATACAACTGTTTCCAATTTATCTGATACCTTTTGTATTGAATATCCATGAACATATACTATTTCTAATGGTTGTTCATGTCATTTCTTACTATGTCAGTGATTATAGTAAGAATTTCAAATATCGGAGTATAGCAGAAGAACTGATACAGACAATAAAGTATGAATTGGTCTATCTGTTATTAGCTATTGTTGTTTTTCCATTGTTAGCACCCGACTTACCTTATTTAAGCATTTATAATTTTTTATGGATTATAGGGGTAAATACGCTTTTTATCCTAGTACTTAATTTCTTCACTCGTAAGGTTTGGAAGTTCTTTTCTCGCAAAAAAAAATATACTCAACGTATCTTGCTAGTAACTACGCGTGCACGAGTTGATAGAGTACTAAATCAACTTTCTACTTATGAGTATGGCTATGTTTCAGCTGTTTGTATTGGAGATGATGAGCCTTTTGAAGCTTCTAATTTTACAGTCGTTACCTTGGATAATCTAGTAACCTATGCTACGAGATCAGTAGTAGATCAAGTGGTGATTAATCTTCCAAGTGAGAGCTTTTTGATTGCAGGTTTTATTTCTCAATTTGAAATGATGGGTTTGCCAGTAGCTGTCAATATAGCGGCTTTAGATTTTGTAACCAATAGTGAAAAAGCGATTCAACGTTTTGGGAATTCTAGTGTTGTTAATTTTTCAACAACCTTTTATCGTTCTAGTGATGTTGCTTTAAAACGAATGATAGATATAATCGGATCCTTATTTGGTTTAGTGATTTGTGGTATAGTATCTATTTTTCTTATTCCTCTGATAAAAAGAGACGGAGGTCCTGCTATTTTTGCCCAAGATAGGGTTGGTAGAAATGGACGAGTATTTAAATTTTATAAATTCCGTTCTATGAGAGTAGATGCGGAGGAAATTAAGAAAGACTTGATGAGTCAGAATCAGATGCAGGGTGGAATGTTTAAGATTGAAAACGATCCACGTGTGACAAAGATTGGGCACTTTATTAGAAAGACGAGTCTAGATGAACTTCCACAATTTTGGAATGTTCTAAAAGGTGATATGAGTTTAGTTGGTACTAGACCACCAACCTTAGATGAGTACATGAAGTATACACCCGAACAAAAACGTCGTCTCAGTTTTAAACCGGGGATCACAGGCCTTTGGCAGATTAGTGGTAGAAGCAATATTACAAACTTCGATGATGTAGTAAAATTAGATGTTGCTTATTTAGATGGTTGGACAATTTGGAAAGATATAGAAATTCTAATAAAAACAGTTAAGGTTGTATTGATAAAAGATGGAGCGAAGTAATTTTTGTTTTATTATAAAATAAAGTAGGAGTGATATGAGAAAAGCAGTTTATATCATTGGTTCAAAAGGAATTCCTGCCAAATATGGAGGGTTTGAAACCTTTGTTGAAAAATTAACCGAATACCAAAAAGACAGCAACATACAATATTATGTTGCTTGTATGCGTGAAAATTCAGCCAAGTCTGGTATCATGGAAGATCGGTTTGAGCATAATGGAGCCATTTGTTTCAATGTTGATGTGCCTAATATCGGACCAGCCCGCGCCATCGCTTACGATATTGCAGCAGTCAACAAGGCTATTGAAATGGCTAAGGAAAACAAGGATGAAGCTCCCATTTTTTACATTCTGGCTTGTCGTATTGGTCCTTTTATTTCAAGAATTAAGAGAAAAATTCGAGCTATTGGGGGCACCTTGCTTGTGAATCCAGATGGCCATGAATGGTTGCGAGCAAAGTGGAGCCTGCCAGTTCGTAAGTACTGGAAATTTTCAGAGCAACTCATGGTCAAGCATGCTGATTTACTGGTATGCGATAGTAAAAATATCGAACAATATATTCAAGAGGACTATAAACAGTATCAACCAAAGACCACCTATATTGCCTATGGTACTGATACTGCTCCTTCAAACCTGAGAGCAGAAGACACAAAGGTTCGGAACTGGTATAAGGAAAAAGGAATTAACGAAAATGGTTATTATCTAGTGGTGGGACGATTCGTCCCTGAAAACAACTACGAAACCATGATTCGTGAATTTATCAAGTCCAAGTCCAAGAAGGACTTTGTCCTCATCACAAATGTGGAGCAGAATAAATTTTACGATCAATTGTTACAGGATACTGGTTTTGACAAAGATCCTAGGGTCAAATTTGTCGGTACAGTCTATGACCAAGAGTTGCTCAAGTACATTCGTGAAAATGCTTTTGCCTATTTCCATGGGCATGAGGTCGGGGGGACAAACCCTTCTCTACTAGAAGCTCTAGCATCAACAAAACTGAATTTGTTGCTAGATGTTGGTTTTAACCGTGAGGTTGGTGAAGACGGAGCTATTTATTGGAAAAAAGACGAGTTGGCACGCGTCATTGAGGAAGTGGAAGGATTTGATCATGCAAGGATAGCTGATTTGGATTTCAAGTCAAGCAAAAGGATCCTCTCAGCTTTCACATGGGAAAAGATTGTGTCGGATTATGAGGAAGTATTTATTAAATGAAAATTTTACATTATACTTTAGGTTTTCGGCCATCACGTACAGGTGGACTTGTTAAATATGCAGAAGATTTGATGAATCAGCAGGTTGAATCAGGGTATGAAGTAGTAGCACTGTATCCCGGTAGAATTAAATTTTTTTCGTATGATTTAGTTATAGAATCTACAAAATCAAGAGGTTTTGATTGTTATGAATTAATAAATAGTTTGCCATTAGCAATATTTGGTGGTTTTACAGAGCCGGATTCATTTATGAAAAAATGTGATAAAAGAGTCTATTATAATTTTCTAAAAAAAATTAATCCAGATATAATTCATGTACACTCATTAATGGGAATACATAAAGAATTTTTTGAATCTGCCCATGAATTAGGTATAAAGATATTTTTTACTAGCCATGACTATTATGGATTGGCACCAGTACCCAATTTTTTCTTTAACGGAGTAGATTATAGTGAAAACAATACTAATATATCTTGGAATATAATGTCTTCAAATGCTCTCAGTGTGAAAAAACTTCGTTTTTTTCAAGTTCCCTTTTATCCAACAATTAGGAGAGTATTGAAAGTATTAAGAAAAAATCTGAAATCTAAGAGAAATATAGAAGTTTCTGAGAAAACAGAGCTTGTTGATTATAGAGATATCCGTTCATATTATAATGAAATCTTTAATTTAATTGATGCTTATCTATTTAATAGTAGTGTAGCAAGGGATGTTTATATAAAAAACGGGGTACTTCCTCAAACAGAAGCGATTATTTCTATTTCTAATAGTAACATTCGGAAACGAAATGTACATAGAAAAAAGCGCAATAAAAGTGTAATAGCTTATATTGGTCCAGATGAAGATTATAAAGGTTATTTTGATTTTATTGATTTTGTAAATGATATTGATAAAGAAAATTATGAAGTTAAAACCTATGGCCATTTACCTAATAGAGAGTGTCCTGCCTATATTCAACAAAATGGATATTTCACAAAAAATAATATTGATACGATATACTCTGATATAGATATTCTTATTGTACCTAGTAAATGGAAAGAAACATTTGGTCTGATTACGATAGAAGCGTTATCCTACGGTGTGAAGGTATTTGTTAGCGAGAATGTTGGCTCTAAAGATTTGCTTTCAAAATCATATGTATTTCGAAATAAACAAGATTTATTAAACAAAATACAAAGTACAGATTATGAAGAACAAGTTATAAATACTATGGAAGAACATATGATTGAAGTAAAAAATTTTTATGAAAGAATAATAAATGAATATAAAAAAAATAGTTAAAATGGTCACTGGAAGAGATATTGATATTCACCCAGATGTTCCAATAAATTACGTCATGAAAAAAGGGATTATTTATTGTTTAGGTTTAATAAATGGTGTAATACGTAGTATAGGATTCGGAAAAAGAGGAAGTCGATTTTGTATAGGTAATGGTGTATCCATCTCTGCCAAACATAAATTATATATTGGGAATAATGTAAGAATTGGTCATCATGTAATGATAGATGCACTATCGGAAAATGGTGTACAACTTGCAGATTATGTAAAAATAGGTAATTATTCCCAGATTATAGGAACCGGCTCAATAAAAAATATAGGTAAAGGTCTACGTATCGGCAAAAATTCTTCTTTCTCAGAATTTTGTTTATTTGGGGCTGCTGGAGGAATAACTATTGGAGATGATGTCATTTCAGGACAAAATGTACGCTTCCACTCTGAAAATCATAATTATGATAATGTTGATAAGTTAATAAGAGAACAAGGTGTCAATAGAAAAGGAATTTCTGTTGGTAATAATTGCTGGATTGGGGCGGGTGCAGTATTCTTAGATGGATCTAGTATAGGATCGGGTTGTATTGTGGCTGCTAACTCAGTAGTAACGAAGCATTTTCCAGACAATGTTATTATTGGTGGTGTACCTGCTAAGATTTTAAAAAAAAGGTCTTAGTTGAAACTCTTTAAAAATTAATTATACTAGAGATTTTCTACATACATAAAGGAACTACTAAAACTAGTGCTAAGTTCTAAGTTTTTATGTTAAAAAATTCTCTTAGTAAATAACAAAACAACTTCATTTATTCAAATAAATCTCTGAGATTTATTAATATGATATTTAAAAAATTCTTTCGTAATAATATAAAAATTTAGAGCAAGGATGATTCAAATAAATGAAAAAAATAAAAATCATTATCCCATATTTTGGAGCATTCCCAAAATTTTTCCCTTATTTTTTAATGACAGCTAGAAGAAATAAGAATATTGATTTTGAAATCTTTACTGATCAACCAGTAGAGCAATTCTCTTTGTTAAATGCAAGAAATATACATTTTAATAGAGCGACCTTTTCTGAATTAAAAAAGAAAATTCAATCAAAATTTAACTTTGTGATTTCGCTAGATAATCCTTATAAGCTATGTGATTATAAACCAGCTTATGGATTAATTTTTGAAGATGAGCTAATTGGGTATGATTATTGGGGTTTTTGTGATACGGATATCTTATTAGGAGATATTTATCAATTTTTAGAAGATTATGAGTTTTTCACAAAAGAATATGATAGATATGGACTTTTAGGTCACCTTCAGATATACAAAAATACAAAAGAGGTAAATACTATTTTTAAAACGGGCGTTGGTATGAGTTATCGATTGGACTACCAAAATGTTTATACCAGCAGTAAAAATTTTATTTTTGATGAGCAAGAGGGAGTTCAGAAACTTTTTGAACACTCTCGAATGAATCAATTACAAGTAACTTGCTTTCATGATTTAGATATTTCTTGTTTTTCTTTTAGATGTAATGGTGAGGAAAAGGTACAAAGATATTATTATTGGACAGATTTAAAAGGCCTAGAATCGATAGAGTTAAAAAAAGGAAATATAGAGACAACTCAACCTCTATATGTTCATTTCCAAAAAAGGAATATTAAATGTCCTGAAGTAGTAGAAAACGAACCATTTTATGTTATTCCGAATCGTTTAGTTTATGGTGATAAATTATCAGTTGAAGAAATCAAAAGTATGACTCAAAATAAGATTTACTGGGAACATATAAAGAGGGTTATTCAGAAAAAATTTAAGAAAGAAAAATGGACTTTTGAATTCATACTTCATAAGATAAGGATGAAAAATCGATGAACAATGTAACGTTAAGTATCATAATACCTGTTTATAATGTTGAAGCTTACCTAAGAAGATGTTTGAATTCTATACTTAAACAAAATACTTTAATAGACTATGAAATTATATTGGTTAATGATGGATCGACTGATACGAGTGGAAAAATTTGTGATGATTTCCAATCACACTTCCCTAATATTCAGGTGAAACATATAAAAAATGGTGGCGTTGCAGCAGCCAGGAACCTTGGTATAGCTCTATCAAATGGGAAATTATTATATTTTGTAGATCCAGATGACTATTTGACAGAGTCTTTTTTTATAGAGCTTGCTCCATATATAAATGATAATTGGGATGTTTTATGCTTTGGTTTTAATGAAGTAAAAGAAAAAAATATGGTCGCAATATCTTGTCGCGCACATAGATATAGTAAAATAGGAATATTAACTCATGAAGATTTTATTAATAATTTTGTAGATTTCTTTAGGACAGATATGATGTACAATGTTTGGTCAAGAGTTTATAAAAAAGATTTCATTTTAGAGCACGGTATTGAGTTTCCAAAAAAATCCATTGGGGAAGATACTTTATTTAATTTTCAAGTATATAAGCACTTAGAAACTATCCGATTTATTGAACCTTGTCTATACAATTATATAGCTGGTAGAAGTGGCTCTGCTTTAACAGTATTTAACCCAGTTAGAATTGAAATTCAACTAAATGAGCTTGCGGAGTTGAAACAACTATTGAAAAAATTTCATATAGAAGATTATTCTTTGTTGAAAGAGATAAAAACGAAGATTATTGTAAGTTCTGCCTTTCAAATTGCTAATTTAGAAGATACAAAAAAAAATAGGGTAAGATTATTAAGAAGCATTATTGAAAATGAACAATTTGATGACATTTTTTCAGGAGAAACTTATCAAATCATTGGTTCTTATGGTGTTTTAATAAAGAACAAGAACTTTTCTTTATTGCTTAGGAGGTTGACAATAGAGTTACTTGCCAGAAAAAAATTCAGAACAGTATTGTTTATTGAAAAATTAAAAATGAATCGAGTCTTACGTAAGATTGTTTTTAAATAATTTTTTAAAAAACTAACAGTAAAAAGGATATTATGTTAAAAATTAAATTTGAGAACCTTTTGGTGATTTTTGTATTAACTATAGTTACGGGATATGATACTATTATGACTACAATGTTAAATAGGACACTACCTAATATTCCCGTGATTTTATTAATATGTGTAGTTTTATTATTGATTTTTAGATTTTTATTTATAAAAAAATTTAGTGCATTTTATATTATATCGAGTATTTTATTGATATTGACAAGTATTATAGTATTTTTACGTACGGGTGGTACCAATTTTCTTCTGTATTCATTGTTGATTATACTATTATATCAAGCAGATGTTGATGTAGTTTTGAAAACATATGTGGGTGTATCAGGTATAATTGTCTTGTTAATCTTTCTACTCTCAATTTTAGGAGTAGTACCTAATTTACAATTTGCTCAAATTCGCTCATCTAGTTTAGTAGTTAGAAATTCATTTGGTTTCATCTATCCAACTGATTTTGCTTCTCACTGTTTTTACCTATTTATTGCTTGGGGTTATTTGCTTAGAGAAAAATACATATTTATCAGAACAATTGTAGGACTATCTTTAGCATTCTTTCTACTAAAATTTTGTGATGCACGACTAAATGCATTATCAGTTCTTGCTGCAACTTTGATTTTCATAATCATGTATTATACTAAAGAAAGAGAATTCAAAGTATACAGTATAATGCCATATTTTGCTCTTATTTTTTCTGCTTTCATGTTTTATGTTTCCTACTTTTTCACATGGTCTTCTTCGTTCTATGTGAATTTAAATAATCTGTTTAGTATGAGATTGTTTTTAGGTAAAAATGCACTGGATACATATGGTTTACCTTTATTTGGTAAAGCTGGAGTAAAGTTTATTGGCTATGGTGGGACCACCGAGTCGGTTCACAGTTATAACTATGTTGATTCATCTTATATCCAAATGTTATTTTATTATGGATTAATTCCTGTTGTATTGTTAGTATTGATTTATGTGTTTGCTTCAAAAAAAGTTCATAAGCAAAAAAAATATTTATTTCTAGCCCTATTATCTCTTATTACAATTAACTGTATGATTGAAGCTTTCTGGATAAGACCAGGATACAATATTTTTATGTTTACAATTTTTGCTAATTTGTATGATATCCAAAATAAGGAAAAAAGAGAAGTAAGACTATGAAAATAATAAAAAATTATGCTTATAATCTTTCTTATCAGTTATTACTCATAATACTACCTATCATCACAACTCCATACGTTACGAGGGTATTTTCATCAGAAGCTTTAGGAACCTATAGCTTCTTCAGCTCTATTGTTACCTATTTTCTTTTGCTAGCTAGCTTAGGAGTAGCTAACTATGCTACCAAGGAAATCTCAAGTAATAAGAAAGATATTTGTAGGAATTTTTGGGGCATTTATACTCTACAGCTAGGGGCAGCAATTTTTTCTTTTGTGCTGTATGTTGTACTATGTCTTATTTTACCTACTATGAAAAATCCTGTGGCTTATATTTTAGGTTTTAGTTTGATTTCTAAAGCTTTAGATATTTCTTGGTTATTTCAAGGTTTAGAGAATTTTCGAAAGATTACAGTAAGAAATATTACGGTGAAATTAGCTGGTGTTATTTCTATTTTTCTATTCATAAGATCATCAAACGATTTATCTTTATATGTTTTTTTACTAACCACTTTTGAATTGTTAGGACAATTAAGTATGTGGTTACCAGCAAAAGAATTTATTGGGAAACCACACTTCGATTTGATGTATGCTAAACGGCATTTGAAGCCAGTCATCTTATTATTCTTACCTCAGATTGCTATATCGCTCTATGTGACATTAGATAGCACTATGCTTGGGATTCTTGCTTCAGCAAGAGATGTAGGTATTTATGACCAAGCTTGGAAACTTGTTAATATTTTATTAACACTAGTGACTTCGTTAGGTAGTGTCATGTTACCACGGGTTTCAAATCTTTTATCTTCAGGGGATCATAAAGCAGTTAACAAAATGCATGAGATGTCATTTCTGATTTATAATTTGGTAATTTTCCCTATTATAGCAGGAATGCTAATTGTAAATGATGATTTTGTGAATTTTTTCCTGGGTCAAGATTTTCAAGAGGCACGTCATGCGATCGCAATTATGATTTTTAGAATGTTCTTTATTGGTTGGACCAATATTATGGGGATTCAAATTTTGATTCCTCATAATAAAAATAAAGAATTTATGCTGTCAACAACAATTCCTGCTATTGTGAGTGTGGGATTAAATCTTCTTTTGCTTCCAAAGCTGGGCTATATAGGTGCAGCAATTGTGTCTGTCTTAACAGAGGTACTAGTATGGCTGATACAGTTATTCTATACTCGCTCTTATTTGAGAGAGGTACCTATTCTGGGTTCATTGATTAAAATTATAATTTCATCAGGATTTATGTATGGTATCTTGCTATTTATAAAACAATTCCTAAATGTATCACCGATGATCAATGTGGGATTATATGCTTTTCTGGGAGCAATCATTTATGCAAGTATGATTTTGATTTTTAAAGTAATCAATCTAAATGAGTTAAAACAACAATTATTAAAAAAATAAAGGAGTGTAATATGTACGACTATCTAATCGTCGGTGCTGGTTTGTCTGGAGCAATTTTTGCTTATGAAGCAACCAAGCGTGGAAAAAAAGTAAAAGTTATTGATAAACGTGACCACATTGGAGGAAATATCTACTGTGAGAATGTAGAAGGTGTTAATGTTCATAAATATGGTGCCCATATCTTCCATACTTCTAATAAAAAAGTTTGGGATTATGTGAATCAATTCGCTGAATTCAACAACTACATCAACTCGCCTGTAGCTAATTACAAGGGTAGCCTTTATAATCTACCTTTCAATATGAATACTTTCTATGCTATGTGGGGAACAAAAACTCCTCAAGAAGTCAAAGATAAGATTGCTGAGCAAACGGCTCATATGAAGGACGTTGAACCTAAAAACTTGGAAGAGCAAGCTATTAAATTGATCGGTCTAGATATTTATGAAAAGTTGATCAAAGGCTATACTGAAAAGCAATGGGGACGTTCTGCGACTGACCTTCCACCCTTTATCATTAAACGTCTACCAGTTCGTTTGACTTTTGATAATAACTACTTTAATGACCGTTACCAAGGGATTCCAATTGGAGGGTACAACGTTATTATCGAAAATATGCTGAAGGATGTTGAAGTAGAACTTGGAGTTGACTTTTTTGCCAATCGTCAGGAATTGGAAGCTTCTGCTGAAAAAGTTGTCTTTACAGGGATGATTGACCAATACTTTGATTATAAACACGGTGAGTTAGAATACCGTAGTCTTCGTTTTGAACATGAAGTTCTAGATGATGAAAATTATCAAGGAAATGCAGTTGTTAACTATACGGAACGAGAAATTCCTTATACTCGTATTATTGAGCATAAACACTTTGAGTATGGTACACAAGATAAAACGGTCATTACTCGTGAATACCCAGCTGATTGGAAGCGTGGAGATGAGCCTTATTATCCAATCAATGATGAGAGAAACAATGCTATGTTTGCTAAATATCAAGAAGAAGCAGCACAGAATAATAAGGTTATTTTCTGCGGACGTTTGGCCGATTATAAATACTACGACATGCACGTGGTCATTGAACGTGCCTTGAATGTTGTAGAAGAAGAGTTTAAAAAAGATAATGAAGGATAAAATTGATATTGTTGTTTTATGGGTAGATGGGAAAGATCCTAACTTTATTAAGGAAAAACAAAGAATAAGCAGTCAAAAAGAATTATTAAATGAAGATACTGATGGTGAACAGCGTTATCGAGAATATGGAATTTTTCAATATTGGTTTCGTATGATCGAGAGACATGCACCGTGGGTTAATAATATTTATTTAATCACGAATGGTCAAAAACCTGATTGGCTGAATCTTAATCATCCAAAATTGAGATTGATATCACATAAGGAATTTATTCCAGAATCCTATCTTCCAACTTTTAATTCAGCGGCTATTGAGTTAAATCTTCATAGAATTGAAGGATTGTCTGAAAATTTTATTTATTTTAACGATGACATGTATTTGATAAAAGATGTAAAACCTTCAGATTTCTTCAAAAATAATCAACCGAGGCTTTTAGCAGTTTACGATGCTTTAGTTCCATGGTCCTCGTATACAAACACTTATCATAATAACGTTGAATTGATTTATCGTCATTTCCCCAAAAATCAAGCCTTAAAATCTTCTCCTTGGAAATTTTTTAATTATAGATATGGTACTTTAATATTGAAGAATATCTTATTACTTCCATGGGGCCCTACGGGGTATGTAAATCAACATCTTCCAGTTCCAATGAAAAAGAGTACTTTAGCTCATCTTTGGAAAATCGAGTCGGAGGTATTGGATAGAACGTCACGGAATCAATTCAGAAATTATGGGGTGGATGTGAATCAGTATATTTGTCAGCACTGGCAGATTGAAAGTAATGAGTTTTATCCAATTTCAAAAAATATGGGTGAATCAATTGAGCTAAATCAAATTGATAAGCTGAAGAAAATTTTTGGAAATAAGAAGCGAAAACTACTATGTGTGAATGATAGTATTAATATTGATGAAAGAAATATTATACTTTTCAAAAAATTATTAGAAGAACGCTATCCAGAAAAGTCATCTTTTGAAAAATGAAAGGTAAAATATGAAATACTACTTAAAAGAAGAATTTTTAAACGATGTTAACCAAAAAAATGCTGGCAATAAGGCACGTAATGATGTTGAAACTGTGTTAAATGAGTTGGGATATATCCCTTTAAGAGTATTGGTTGATGATTGGTATAAAATGAATGTACTCAAGGCACAGATACATAAATATCAAGCACTATCAAAAGCATTCAAACTTTTAAAAAGAGGCGATGAGATTGTTATCCAATTTCCATTATTACACCATTCCTTACTATTTAGTAATTTACTAAAATTCCTTAGAAAAAAAGGTATTAAAACCTATTTTCTGATTCATGATTTAGAAACTTTACGTTTTGTAAATGATGAAACATTACCTTTTAGAATGAAATTACGTATGAAAGTTACGGAGGGATCTTCTTTACATTATGTAAATGGTATTATTGCTCATAATAAAGTAATGAAAGGAGTATTAGTCAATAAAGGAGTTATTGGAGAAAAAATTACTAATTTAGAAATCTTTGATTATTTAATTCCAGATTTTATAGAAAAAACTAGTTTAAGAAAAGAACAACCAATAATTGTTGCAGGAAATTTATCACAAGATAAAGCAGCATATCTGTACTCATTACCTATAGAACCACAATTTAATTTATATGGTGTTGGATTTGATGAGTCTAGGAAGTTATCTAATGAAACCTACTTTGGTTCATTTCTTCCAGATGAACTTCCATCAGTATTGGAAGGAAGTTTTGGTTTAGTTTGGGATGGTGACAGTTCTGAGACTTGTAGTGGATTTTTTGGAGAGTATCTACGCTATAACAATTCTCATAAAGCGTCACTTTATTTGACTTCTGGTTTCCCTATCATTGTTTGGAAGGAATCTGCTTTGTCTCATTTTGTCTTAAAGAATAATTGTGGTATTACAGTTGATTCTTTGTTTGATATACAAGAAACAATCAATAGTATTTCGGAAGAAGAATATCAAGAGTTAGTAGAAAATGCACAAAAGGTAGGAAATAATATAAGATCAGGATATTATTTGAAAACAGCTTTAGATAAATTAATTAAATAATTGGTTTAAATTCAATAAGTAATGTGTCATTTGTCTCTGATTACTAATGAAAAAATTCTAATTTAATATAGAAAGGTAGTTCGATTATGAAAGGTATTATTCTTGCAGGAGGTTCAGGAACTCGCTTGTATCCTTTGACTCGAGCTGCATCAAAACAACTGATGCCGGTTTATGATAAACCGATGATTTACTACCCGCTTTCAACATTGATGTTAGCTGGTATCAAAGATATTTTAATTATCTCTACTCCTCATGATTTACCTCGCTTTAAAGAACTGCTTCAAGATGGTTCGGAGTTAGGAATTAATCTCTCTTATGCGGAACAACCTAGTCCCGATGGATTGGCTCAGGCCTTCATTATCGGTGAAAAATTTATTGGAAATGACAGTGTCGCCCTAATTCTAGGAGATAATATATACTATGGTCCTGGTCTATCTAAAATGCTTCAGAAGGCTGCTAATAAGGAGAGAGGTGCAACTGTTTTTGGATATCAAGTTAAGGATCCTGAAAGATTTGGTGTTGTGGAGTTTGATGCGGAGATGAATGCTGTTTCTATTGAGGAAAAGCCAGAACATCCTCGTTCCAATTATGCAGTGACCGGCCTTTATTTCTATGATAATGATGTTGTAGAAATTTCCAAAAATATTAAACCAAGCCCTCGTGGTGAATTGGAAATTACAGACGTAAATAAAGCATATCTAGAACGCGGAGACCTATCTGTTGAGCTGATGGGACGTGGCTTTGCTTGGTTGGATACAGGAACTCATGAAAGTTTACTGGAAGCTTCACAGTATATTGAAACAGTGCAACGTATGCAAAATCTTCAAGTTGCAAATCTAGAAGAAATTGCTTATCGTATGGGGTATATCAGCCGTGAGGATGTATTAAAGTTGGCGCAACCTCTTAAGAAAAATGAATACGGACAATATTTGCTCCGTTTGATAGGAGAAGCATAGATGACAGATAATTTTTTTGGTAAGACGCTTGTAGCTCGTAAGGTTGAAGCTATTCCCGGTATGTTGGAATTTGATATCCCTGTTCATGGCGATAATCGTGGTTGGTTTAAGGAAAATTTTCAGAAGGAAAAAATGCTCCCACTAGGTTTCCCAGAGTCCTTTTTTGCAGAAGGAAAATTGCAAAACAATGTATCCTTCTCACGTAAAAATGTTCTTCGTGGCTTGCATGCAGAACCTTGGGATAAGTACATCTCTGTAGCAGATGGTGGGAAAGTACTGGGTTCTTGGGTTGATCTACGTGAGGGAGAAACATTCGGAAATACCTATCAAACAGTAATTGATGCTAGTAAGGGTATCTTTGTTCCCCGTGGTGTAGCTAATGGATTTCAGGTTCTATCAGATACAGTCTCTTATAGCTATCTGGTCAACGATTATTGGGCATTAGATTTGAAATCTAAATATGCCTTTGTCAATTATGCAGATCCAGAATTAGGAATTGAGTGGGCCAATCTTGCTGAAGCAGAGGTTTCAGAAGCTGATAAAAATCATCCACTACTTAAGGATGTAAAACCTTTGAAAAAAGAAGATTTGTAAAAAAGGAAAGACTATGACTGAATACAAAAAAATTATCGTGACAGGTGGAGCAGGTTTTATCGGTTCTAACTTTGTTCATTATGTTTACAAGAACTTTCCAGATGTTCACGTGACAGTATTAGACAAGTTGACTTATGCTGGAAATCGCGCTAATATTGAAGAAATTTTAGGTGATCGTGTTGAGTTGGTTGTTGGAGATATTGCTGATGCGGAGTTGGTAGACAAGTTGGCTGCTCAAGCAGATGCTATCGTTCATTATGCAGCGGAAAGTCACAATGACAATTCACTGAATGATCCATCACCGTTTATACATACTAACTTCATCGGAACCTATACTCTTTTGGAAACTGCTCGCAAATATGATATTCGCTTCCATCATGTGTCTACAGATGAAGTTTATGGAGACCTCCCTCTACGCGAGGATTTGCCAGGACATGGTGAAGGTCCAGGTGAAAAATTTACTGCTGATACCAAATATAATCCTAGTTCTCCTTACTCATCAACCAAAGCTGCTTCAGACTTGATTGTCAAAGCATGGGTGAGATCATTTGGTGTCAAAGCAACGATTTCCAACTGTTCAAATAACTACGGTCCTTATCAACACATCGAAAAATTTATCCCACGTCAGATTACCAATATTTTAAGTGGAATTAAGCCAAAACTTTACGGTGAAGGTAAGAATGTTCGTGACTGGATTCATACCAATGACCATTCTTCAGGAGTTTGGACAATCTTGACAAAAGGTCAAATCGGTGAAACCTACTTGATTGGAGCTGATGGGGAGAAGAACAATAAGGAAGTTTTGGAACTTATCCTTAAGGAAATGGGACAATCTGCTGACGCTTATGACCACGTGACAGATCGAGCTGGTCACGACCTCCGCTATGCCATCGATGCCAGCAAACTTCGTGATGAACTAGGATGGAAACCAGAGTTTACTAACTTTGAAGCAGGTCTCAAAGAGACCATCAAGTGGTACACAGACAACCAAGACTGGTGGAAAGCAGAGAAAGAGGCTGTTGAAGCCAATTATGCTAAGACTCAGGAGATTATTAAATTATAAAAAGCAGGAAATCGCTGCTTTTTATTGCTATATTGGGAAGAGTTACAAAGTTGAAAGGTACAGAGATGATTTTAATTACAGGATCAAAAGGTCAATTAGGAACTGAACTGCGTTATTTATTGGATGAGCGTAATGAAGAATACGTAGCAGTAGATGTGGCTGAGATGGATATTACAAATGAAGAAATGGTTGAGAAAGTTTTCGAAGAAGTTAAACCGACTTTAGTATACCACTGTGCTGCCTACACCGCTGTTGATGCAGCAGAGGATGAAGGTAAAGAATTAGACTTTGCTATCAATGTTACGGGGACAGAAAATGTCGCAAAAGCATCTGAAAAGCATGGTGCAACCCTAGTTTATATTTCCACCGACTATGTCTTTGACGGTAAGAAACCAGTTGGAGAAGAGTGGGAAGTAGATGACCGACCAGATCCACAGACAGAATATGGACGTACAAAGCGCATGGGAGAAGAGTTAGTTGAGAAGTATGTGTCTAATTTCTATATTATCCGTACTGCCTGGGTATTTGGAAATTACGGTAAAAACTTTGTTTTCACGATGCAAAACCTTGCGAAAACTCATAAGACATTAACGGTTGTAAATGACCAGCATGGTCGCCCAACTTGGACTCGTACATTGGCTGAATTTATGACTTATCTAGCTGAAAATTGCAAGGAATTTGGTTATTATCATTTATCAAATGATGCGACAGAAGATACAACTTGGTATGATTTTGCAGTTGAAATTTTGAAAGATACAGATGTGGAAATTAAGCCAGTAGATTCAAGTCAATTTCCAGCAAAAGCTAAACGTCCGTTAAACTCAACAATGAGCCTGACCAAAGCTAAATCTACTGGATTTGTGATTCCAACTTGGCAAGATGCTTTGAAAGAATTTTATAAACAAGAAGTAAAAAGTGATGCTAACTAATTTGAATCCTGGTCGTTAATGAACTTCCCAGGAAAGTAATAGATATAATGTTTTCATGACAACAGCTTTGCAGTGCGTGAGAAATGAGTTAGATTAAAGAACTAAGACTGTTCCTCAGTTGCTTTTTAGAAATATGATTGATAATTCCTTGACTACCTAATGTAGTTGAGGTATTTTTGATATTATTCATATTTTTGCAAATCTGTTGTTTAAAAAATAATTTTCTAAAATTCAGAAAATTCTATTGACAGAACTTTAAAAAGGGTCTATAATGGATAGAAAAACAAAGGAGAGTACTATGAAAACAAGGAAAGTATTGGCTCTTGCGGGAGTCACTTTATTAGCTGCAGGTGTCTTAGCGGCTTGTTCTGGTGGTTCTGCTACTAAAGGTGAGCAGACCTTTGCATTTACTTACGAGACAGACCCAGATAATCTCAACTATTTGACAACCAGCAAGGCAGCTACTTCAAACATTACTAGTAACGTCATTGATGGATTACTTGAAAATGACCGTTATGGGAATCTTGTTCCCTCTATGGCAGAGGACTGGTCAGTTTCTAAAGATGGTTTGACCTACACTTATAAGATTCGTCAGGATGCCAAGTGGTACACATCTGAAGGTGAAGAATATGCTCCTGTCAAGGCTCAAGACTTTGTAACAGGTCTTAAATATGCAACAGATAAGAAATCACAAGCTCTTTACTTGGTACAAGATTCAATCAAGGGTCTGGATGATTATGCTAAAGGGGAAAATAAAGATTTTTCTCAAGTTGGAATTAAAGCCCTTGACGATCAAACAGTCCAATACACTTTGAACAAACCTGAAAGTTTTTGGAATTCTAAAACAACAATGGGTGTCTTGGCACCAGTTAATGAAGAGTTTTTGAACTCAAAAGGGGATGATTTTGCTAAAGCGACAGATCCAAGCAGTATCTTGTATAATGGTCCTTATTTGTTAAAATCTCTTGTGGCTAAATCTTCCGTTGAATTTGCAAAGAACCCTAACTATTGGGATAAGGATAATGTTCATGTTGATAAGATAAAATTGTCATTCTGGGATGGTCAAGATACCAGCAAACCTGCAGAAAACTTTAAAGATGGTAGTCTTACAGCAGCCAGACTTTATCCTACAAATGCAAGTTTTGCAGAACTTGAAAAAACGATGAAGGACAATATTGTCTATACCCAACAGGACTCTACGACTTATCTAGTTGGTACAAATATTGACCGCCAGTCCTATAAATATACTTCTAAGACTAGTGACGAACAAAAGACTTCTACTAAAAAGGCTCTCTTAAACAAGGATTTCCGCCAAGCTATTGCTTTTGGTTTGGATCGTACTGCCTATGCTTCACAAGTGAACGGTGTCAGTGGAGCAAGCAAAATTTTGCGTAATCTCTTTGTGCCACCAACATTTGTTCAAGCAGATGGGAAAAACTTTGGCGATATGGTCAAAGAAAAATTAGTAACCTATGGGGATGAATGGAAGGATGTTAATCTGGCCGATGCCCAAGATGGTCTCTACAATCCAGAAAAAGCCAAGGCCGAATTTGCGAAGGCTAAGTCAGCTTTACAGGCAGAAGGCGTGACCTTCCCAATTCATTTGGATATGCCAGTTGACCAGACAGCAACTACAAAAGTTCAACGTGTTCAATCTTTCAAACAATCGGTTGAAGAAACCTTGGGTACAGATAATGTCGTAATTGATATTCAACAACTACAAAAAGATGAAGTCTTGAATATTACCTACTTTGCTGAAACAGCAGCTGGGGAAGATTGGGATATTTCAGATAATGTTGGTTGGTCTCCAGACTTTGCGGATCCATCTACTTACCTCGATATTATCAAACCATCAGTTGGTGAAAACACTAAAACCTACTTTGGCTTTGATTCTGGTACAGATAATGCTGCAGCTAAGAAGGTTGGTCTGAACGACTATGAGAAATTGGTAACTGAAGCTGGAAATGAGACAATAGATGTAGCAAAACGTTATGATAAGTATGCTACAGCCCAAGCTTGGTTGACAGATAGTGCCTTGATTATTCCAACAACATCACTCACTGGTCGCCCAATCTTGTCTAAGATGGTACCATTTACGATGCCGTTTGCCTTCTCTGGTAACAAGGGGACAAGCGATCCGCTCCTATACAAATACTTGGAACTTCAAGACAAGGCAGTCACTGTGGATGAATACCAAAAAGCTCAAGATAAATGGATGAAAGAAAAAGAAGAATCCAATAAAAAAGCGCAAGAAGAACTTGCAAAACATGTGAAATAAGATAAAAAGAAGTTAGTTATTCGCTAACTTCTTTTGGTTTATCGAAAACGAATTGAAACCTATCCTCACTTTCAAAGATTATCAAGCTAATTTTTTTGTAGAAAAAATCCTGAGTTTTTATTCTCAGGATTTTCTTTCATCTCACTGTTGTGGTTGTTGAACTTGTGGATTTTGTGGCGTTGGTTGTACTGGTTGTGTCGGTTGACCAGCCTGGCCAGCTTGTCCTTGATTAGGATCAGTTGCTGGAGCATTATTGGGTTGTTGACCAGCCGTCGTACTTGCCTGTGTAGTTGAACTTTCAGCTGTTGTGCTTGGAGTTTCTACCGTTTGTGTTTGTTGTGTTACTGAATTATTCCATGTGTTCTTTGCGTTGTTCTGGAAGACGAATTCTCCATTTCGGAACAGGCCGTCTGGCATCGTCCAATCTCCAGGTTGGTCATCTTCTGATAGATACGAAATCATTGAGCGATAAACCTTAGCAGCAACTAGGAAACCATCTCCAACGATTGGAGTTAAACGATTTGAGTAACCAGTCCATACAGCCATAGAATACTTACGAGTATAACCTACAAACATTTCATCTGGAGCTACGTAGCCAGTGTTCTTGATATACTTTTCAATTTCGTCGTCAGTATAGTTAGAAGTACCTGTCTTACCTGCTTGTGGAAGCCATGGTAGGTAAGCACCACGTCCGGTTCCGTATGCTAAAACAGTTTTCATCATTTCGGTCATCATATAGGCAGTAGTTTCTTTCATAGCTCGTGTACCAGCATCAGAAAATTCTTTTTCACTACCATCACTAAAGACAATCTTATTGATATACATTGGTTTGTGGTAAGTACCACCATTAGCAAAGGCGGCATAAGCAGCAGCCATTTTTTCACTACTTGCACCGTATTGTTTGTTAGATTCTGTTGTATTACTTGAAATGGCGTTAGCATAGTGGATGCTTGGATAATCGATACCTAAGCCATTTAGGAAGGTTTTCGCTCGATCTAAACCAACTTTATTTAAGGTTTCGACTGCTGTAACATTACGTGATTGTTGGAGTGCATACTGAATTGTAATATTCCCAAAGTAGCCATGATCCCAGTTGTAGACAGGAGTATCAGTACCAGGATAGTTATAAGGAACATCATGTACAATAGAGGCAGTAGAGTCATAGACTCCATATTCTAAAGCGGGAGCATAGTCAGTGATTGGTTTCATAGTAGAACCCCAGTCACGGTTGGTTTCAACGGCTTGGTTGATTCCAAAAGATACATTACTTGATTGGTGACGGGCACCTAACTGAGCAATGACTTTACCATTTGTTACATCCACAATAGTGGAAGCTACTTGAAGTTCATCATCTGGATAAGCAACGTACTCATCTGTATTGTAAACATCCCAAAGTCGCTGTTGAACATCTTTGTCGACATTAGTATAGACTTCCATACCTGTGGTAAGAAGGTTGTAGCCCGTTTCTTGTTCGACTTGGTCGATTACTTCTTTGAGGTAGTTGTCCATATAGGCAGGGTAACTATTGGATGACTTCAAGCTTTGAAGTCCATCAGTGATAGGCGTATTAATAGCTTTTTCGTAATCTTCTGCACTGATATATTTCTGTCCCTTCATTTCTGAAAGTACTAAGTTCCGACGCTCTAGAGCAGCTTCTGGGTGGGAATATGGATCATATTGGTTTGGGGCTTGAGGCATTCCGGCTAGGAGTGCTAACTGTGGTAAGCTTAAATCCTTCAAGTCTTTTCCATAGTAATTTTCGGCTGCGGTTTGCATTCCATAGTTACCGTTAGACATGTAGACTTTGTTGATGTAGTAGGTCAGGATTTCTTGCTTGGTTGCTTTTTGTTCTAGTTGAACGGCCAGCCAAGCTTCTTGGGCTTTACGTGACAAGGTTTGGTCAGCAGTTGAAGTAGAGAAATAAGTTAATTTAATTAATTGCTGAGTCAAGGTCGAAGCCCCTTGTAGCCCTCCTTTCCCTTGGAGGTTTCTCAATGCTGCCCCCATGATACGAATGGTATCAACACCTCTATGATCAAAGAAACGGTGGTCTTCGATTGAGACGATAGCTTTAACCAAATCAGTGGGAATTTCATTGGCTTGAGCATTTACGCGACGTTCAGAACCAAGGTCAGCAATCAGTTCGTTCTTATTGTCATAAATCTTGCTAGAAGTTGTCGCGACTAGTTTACTTTCAGATAAGGCTGGAGCCTTGCTAACAAAGTAGAGGAAGACACCACCACCTAATAGAAATAAAGCGATAAATAAGGTAAGGAATGTAATTCCCATATACTTTAAAAATCGCAGAATAATTTGTTTATTCATCTTGTTTTACCACCTAGTAAATGTTCTTTGATAATATCGAGATAGGGAATTTGAGGGAAAGCTCCTTGCTTTACTAAATATCCGTATTCTTGAATATATCCAAGTGGCATTGATTTCTGCCCCTTATCTTGATGATAAAAGCGAATTAAATCAAGTGCCGGCAACAAATAAGTTTCTTGTTGAGAAGAAAAATGAAGCAGTACGAAGCAAATGCCCTGCTGTTCTAGAACTTGTTCCATATGTTGAATCTGGTGAAGATGGAAGTTCTTCATTGGGATAGCATTTTTTTGCCGCGTTTCTTTAGCTTCAAAGTCAATGTAATATCCTCTATACACGCCAGAGTAATCTGTTGTGGAAGCTTGTCTAAAATAGGCTTCTACAATTTTGGCCCGACTACGTTGAGGATAGTCTACTCGAACGATCTGAACAGGCGTTGGCTTTTTATGGATAACTGCCATGCCATGCGTTAGATAGTAGTCGTTGGTAGCGTTAATCATCTTTTCAAAAGTCATTCCTCTATTTGCGAAATTTTTTGGTTGAGAAATGGATGTTTGGCTTTTTTTCGATGAAATTTTATGAGGATAGTTGACCATATTTCTCCTTATTGGTACAATAACATCACTCTATTATACCATAAAAATAGAAAGAAAGGTGTAAAAATGACTACAGCTTTAATTATGGGATATTCTAACTTTGACTTGGGTTTATTTAATGAAAAAGATATCAGATTAAAAATCATAAAGAAAGCCATTCGCCGTGATTTAGAAAGTTTAGCAGAAGAAGGGATTAAATGGCTGGTTTTTACAGGAAACTTGGGATTTGAATCCTGGGTGCTAGATGTCGCAAATGAAATGAAAGAAGAATATGATTTCAGCCTAGCGACCATTTTTGATTTTGAAACACACGGGGAAAATTGGAATGAAGCGAATCAGCTTAAACTTAACCAATTTAAGCAGGTCGATTTTGTCAAATATGCCTATCCTAAATATGAACACATGGGGCAACTACGAGACTACCAACGATTTTTGCTGGAAAATACTGACTTAGCTTATTTTTTCTATGACCCAGAAAATGAAACCAAATTAAAATTTATGGACAATTTGATGAAAAATCAGGCAGGTTATCGCATAAAAAGGTTAACGTTTGAAGACTTAAATGAGCTAGCAGAAAATTTTTCTGAAAAGTAAGCCTTTGACCTTGATTTTTGTTTGCCTTTTTTTATATAATAATACTATTAGAAACCGAGAATGGAGAGAGAGATGGCAAGTATTATTTTTTCAGCGAAAGATATTTTCGAGCAAGAGTTTGGACGTGAAGTCCGTGGGTATAGTAAGGTTGAAGTTGATGAATTTTTGGACGATGTCATCAAGGACTATGAAACTTATGCTGCTTTAGTCAAGTCTCTCCGTCAAGAAATTGCAGAGTTGAAGGAAGAATTGTCTCGCAAACCTGAATCTGCACCGGTTCAAGCAGAACCACTTGAAATGACAGCTACAACTTCTATGACGAATTTTGACATTTTGAAACGTCTAAATCGTCTTGAGAAAGAAGTGTTTGGCAAACAAATTTTGGATAACTCTGATTTGTAAGAGATTATTTGAAAAGTGCAATTTTTGGATAATCGCGTGAGGAGAATTTCTTTTCATGAGGAAAGTCCATGCTAGCACAGGCTGTGATGCCTGTAGTGTTTGTGCTAGGCGAAACCATAAGCCTAGGGACGAGAAATCGTTACGGCAGTTGAAATGGCTAAGTCCTTGGATAGGCCAGAGTAGACTTGAAAGTGCCACAGTGACGGAGTCTTTCTGGAAACGGAGAGAGTGGAACGCGGTAAACCCCTCAAGCTAGCAACCCAAATTTCGGTCGGGGCATGGAGTACGCGGAAACGAACGTAGTACTCTGATTGCTATCAGCTGTAGGCTGTTAGTGGTAGACAGATGATTATCGAAGGAAGTGATCCTAGTCACTTCTGGAACAAAACATGGCTTATAGAAAATTGCATATAGGTTGGGGCTGAGAAATTTTCTCAACCTCATTTTTTAAAGTGGACATATAGAAAGGTCTTATAAGACTGAAAATGAAAAAAGAATTTAATTTAATCGCGACCGCTGCGGCGGGTCTTGAAGCCGTTGTTGGGCGAGAAATGCGGGAGTTGGGCTACGATTGTCAGGTTGAAAATGGCCGTGTTCGTTTTCAAGGAGACGCGAGAGCCATCATCGAAACCAACCTCTGGCTTCGTGCAGCAGACCGTATTAAGATTATCGTAGGAACTTTCCCAGCTAAGACTTTTGAGGAGCTGTTTCAGGGAGTTTTCGCCCTAGATTGGGAAAATTATTTACCGCTTGGTGCTCGCTTTCCGATTGCCAAAGCTAAATGTGTTAAATCTAAACTGCACAATGAGCCAAGTGTACAGGCTATTTCAAAGAAGGCTGTTGTTAAGAAATTGCAGAAACATTATGCTCGTCCAGAAGGTATTCCCTTGATGGAGACTGGTCCTGAGTTTAAGATTGAAGTTTCTATTCTGAAAGACGTAGCAACTGTCATGATTGATACGACAGGATCCAGTCTCTTTAAACGTGGCTATCGTACAGAAAAAGGTGGCGCTCCTATCAAGGAAAACATGGCAGCAGCCATTTTGCAACTTTCTAACTGGTATCCAGACAAGCCTTTGATTGATCCTACCTGTGGTTCGGGAACTTTCTGTATCGAGGCAGTTATGATTGCTAGAAAGATGGCGCCTGGTCTTCGTCGCTCCTTTGCCTTTGAGGAGTGGAACTGGATTAGCGATCGTTTGATCCAAGAAGTGCGTACAGAAGCAGCCAAAAAAGTAGATCGTGAACTGGAACTAGATATCATGGGTTGTGATATCGATGCACGTATGGTCGAAATTGCTAAGGCTAATGCTCAGGCAGCAGGGGTTGCAGGCGATATTACCTTTAAGCAGATGCGCGTGCAGGATTTACGTTCCGATAAAATCAATGGAGTGATTATCTCCAACCCGCCTTATGGTGAACGCTTGTCAGATGATGCAGGGGTTACCAAGCTTTATGCTGAGATGGGTCAAGTATTTGCCCCGATGAAAACGTGGAGTAAATTTATCCTAACTAGTGATGAAGCTTTTGAGACCAAGTACGGTAGTCAGGCGGATAAGAAACGGAAGTTGTACAACGGAACTTTAAAAGTTGATTTGTATCAATATTTTGGTCAGCGTGTTAAACGTCAGGAAGCAAAGTAGGAAGGAAAACTCATGAGTAAGAACAGACGGAATCGTCATAAAACAGAACATCCAGAAGCGCAATTTGATTTTGATGATGCCAAAGAGCTAACGGTTGGAGAAGCTATGCGAAAAAATGAAGAGGTGGAAGCAGGTGTGTTGCCTGGAGATTCTATCTTGGACAAGTATGTGAAACAACATAAAGATGAAATTGAGGCAGATAAGTTTGAAACACGCCAGTTTAGCAAGGATGATTTAGTTGAAAAAGAAGAGGTAGAGGAGACTCAGACTCTGGATAATTTGCTTCAAGAGCTTCGTGAGGAAACAGGAGTAACTTCTCCAGCTCCAGAAGATGAATTGCGTCAGTTTGATGATTTAGAATTAACAAGAGTTTCAGAAACTCCTCTTGTCGAAGAATTTGAGACTGAAGAGGTACCATTGGTTGGAGCGGAAGAGGCTCTCACACGTTCTCGAGTGACGGATAGTGAAGATGGGAAAAGTAAGAAGAAATGGGTGCTTTACGGTATTCTAGCCGCATTAGTGGTTCTTATCCTTGGAACTGGTTATTATGTTTATCGTCAAGTAGCTCGTTCGACCAAGGAAATCCAGACTTCTCAATCATCTACAAACACGCAGTCAGATGCAGAAGAATTCAATAATTTATATGATGCTTTCTATACAGATAGCAACAAAACAGCTTTGAAGAATAGCCAGTTTGATAAACTGAGCCAACTGAAGACCTTACTTGATAAATTAGAAGGTAGTCGTGAATATACGCTTGCAAAATCTAAATATGATAGCCTCGAAACGCAAATCAAGGCCATTCAAGAGGTCAATGCTCAATTTGAAAAGCCAGCTATTGTTGATGGTGTTGTAGATACAAATGCCAAAGCCAAATCGGATGCTAAATTTACAGATATTAAAACTGGAAATACGGAGCTTGATAAATTGCTAGATAAGGCTATCAGCCTTGGTAAGAGCCAGCAAACAAGTGCTTCAAGCTCAAGTTCAAGTGAAACTAGCAGCTCAAGCTCTAGTCAAGCAAGTGAAAATACTGCTAGTGAAACAAGTCCAAGTAGCTCAAATACTGCATCAACTGAAACTAGCAGTACTCGCAGTGAAGTCAATATGGGTGTATCAAGTGCAGGGGTTGCTGTTCAAAGAAGTGCGAGTCGTGTTGCCTATAATCAGTCTGCTATTGATGATAGCAATAACTCTGCCTGGGATTTTGCGGATGGTGTTTTGGAACAAATTCTAGCGACTTCACGTTCACGTGGTTATATCACTGGTAACCAATACATCCTTGAACGTGTCAATATCGTTAATGGTAATGGTTATTACAACCTCTACAAGCCAGATGGAACCTACCTCTTTACCCTTAACTGTAAGACAGGATACTTTGTTGGAAATGGTTCTGGACATGCGGATGATTTGGACTACTAAACAGTCGTTACAAAATTCTTTCTTTTCAAAAGTAAAAATGATAAAATAAAACAAATTAAACAAGAGGAGTGTCAAATGACAAAAGCTAACTTTGGTGTCGTAGGTATGGCCGTAATGGGTCGTAACCTTGCCCTTAATATTGAATCTCGTGGTTACACAGTTGCTATTTACAACCGTAGTAAAGAAAAAACGGAAGATGTGATTGCTTGCCATCCTGAAAAGAACTTTGTACCAAGCTATGACGTTGAAAGTTTTGTAAACTCAATCGAAAAACCTCGTCGTATCATGCTTATGGTTCAAGCTGGACCTGGTACAGATGCTACAATTCAAGCCCTTCTTCCACACCTTGACAAAGGTGATATCTTGATTGATGGCGGAAATACTTTCTACAAAGATACAATCCGTCGTAATGAAGAATTGGCAAACTCAGGTATCAACTTTATCGGTACTGGGGTTTCTGGTGGTGAAAAAGGTGCCCTTGAAGGTCCTTCTATCATGCCTGGTGGACAAAAAGAGGCCTACGAATTGGTTGCAGATGTTCTTGAAGAAATCTCAGCTAAAGCACCAGAAGATGGTAAACCATGTGTGACTTACATCGGTCCTGATGGAGCTGGTCACTATGTGAAAATGGTTCACAATGGTATTGAGTATGGTGATATGCAATTGATCGCAGAAAGTTATGACTTGATGCAACACTTGCTAGGCCTTTCTGCTGAAGACATGGCTGAAATCTTTACTGAGTGGAACAAGGGTGAATTGGACAGCTACTTGATCGAAATTACAGCTGATATCTTGAGCCGTAAAGATGATGAAGGTCAAGATGGACCAATCGTAGACTATATCCTTGATGCTGCAGGTAACAAGGGAACTGGTAAATGGACTAGCCAATCATCACTTGACCTTGGTGTGCCATTGTCACTCATCACTGAATCAGTATTTGCACGTTACATCTCTACTTACAAAGAAGAACGCGTACATGCTAGCAAGGTTCTTCCAAAACCAGCTGCTTTCAAATTTGAAGGAGACAAGGCTGAGTTGATTGAAAAAATCCGTCAAGCCCTTTACTTCTCAAAAATCATTTCATACGCACAAGGTTTTGCGCAATTGCGTGTAGCTTCTAAAGAAAACAACTGGAACTTGCCATTTGCAGATATCGCATCTATCTGGCGTGATGGCTGTATCATCCGTTCTCGTTTCTTGCAAAAAATTACAGATGCTTACAACCGTGATGCAGACCTTGCCAACCTTCTTTTGGATGAATACTTCTTGGATGTTACTGCTAAGTACCAACAAGCAGTGCGTGACATCGTAGCTCTTGCGGTTCAAGCTGGTGTACCAGTGCCAACCTTCTCAGCAGCTATTACTTACTTTGATAGCTACCGTTCAGCTGACCTTCCAGCTAACTTGATCCAAGCACAACGTGACTACTTTGGTGCCCACACTTACCAACGTAAAGACAAAGAAGGAACCTTCCACTACTCTTGGTATGACGAAAAATAAGTAGGTCTGCCATGGGGAAACGGATTTTATTACTTGAGAAAGAACGAAATCTAGCTCATTTTTTAAGTTTGGAACTCCAAAAAGAGCAATACCGAGTTGATCAGGTTGAGGAGGGGCAAAAAGCCCTTTCCATGGCTCTTCAGACAGACTATGACTTGATTTTATTGAATGCTCATCTGGGGGATATGACAGCCCAGGATTTTGCAGACAAGCTGAGCCGAACTAAGCCAGCTTCAGTCATTATGGTCTTGGACCATCGCGAAGACTTGCAAGATCAGATTGAGGCAATCCAACGCTTTGCCGTTTCGAACATCTATAAGCCAGTTATTATTGAGAATTTGGTGGCTCGTATTTCAGCGATTTTCCGAGGTCGGGACTTTATCGACCAACACTGTAGTCAGATGAAGGTTCCAACGTCTTACCGCAATCTGCGTATGGATGTAGAACATCATACTGTTTATCGTGGCGAAGAGATGATTGCTCTGACGCGTCGTGAGTATGATCTTTTGGCTACTCTTATGGGAAGCAAGAAAGTCCTGACTCGTGAGCAGTTGTTGGAAAGTGTCTGGAAGTATGAAAGTGCGACAGAAACAAATATTGTGGATGTCTATATCCGTTATCTACGTAGCAAGCTTGATGTAAAAGGTCAAAAAAGCTACATTAAAACCGTGCGTGGTGTTGGTTACACCATGCAAGAATAGAATGGCAGTCATGCTCGTGTAACTGCTTTTTGAGCTCCATACTATCTGTAGCAGGAATCCCTGAATAATAGATAGTATGGAGCTTTTTTGAATAGCTACAAATGATGGCTTGTAATGGTCCAAAGGTCTGGTCAGGGAGAATGATTTCTTCTTGACCATAGTTTATACTCAATGAAAATCAAGGAGTAAACTAGGAAGCTAGCTGCAGGTTGCTCAAAACACTAATTTTGAGGTTGCAGATGGAAGCTGACGTGATTTGAAGATATTTTCGAAGAGTATTTGTATCTGATGGACTTTACTTTCATAGTTTCCTATTTTTGGCACTCAAAAGGAATGGCTTATATGTAGGATAAGTTGACATGTTCTTTATAAGTATTCAAAAAAATGGCATTTATCATAGTCTTGAAGAAAAGGAAAATTTTATTTTTATTTTAACGCTATAATATAATAAATGGTTTAAATCCTGAAATATTCTGAAAATAATGGAAAATAATAAAAAATAATAAAAAATAATTAATATAATTGACAAATCTGCTAATGTAAATTATAATATTGATTGTATGTGTATGTGTATGTGTATGTGTATGTGTATGTGTATGTGTATGTGTATGTGTATGTGTATGTGTATGTGTATGTGTATGTGTATTACATGCTATTTTTTAGATATCAAAAGGAGAAAATGTGATGTATTTTAATCGTAAAAATGCAGAGCAAAAGAACTGGAGAATGATCAAAAAAGGGAAGCATTTCCTATTCGGTTGTTCTCTTGTTTTTGCAGTCGGAGCTAGTTTAGCTACCCAAGTGGTTCATGCAAACACAGCAGAAACTACTGTAGCAAACAACTCGACTACTGGGGATGTTAACCCTACACAGAACGGAGATGGCAAGACTTATGAGGCACCTGCTGTAGCAGAAAACAAGCCAGAAGTTGCTGGAACACCAGCTGTGTCTACAACAGAACCAGCAGTAGCGGCAAAACTTGATGGAGAAACTGCAAAAGAAGTTAAAGCTTTAGACAAAACTAAACTAGAAAACTACATTGCAGAAATCGAAGCAAAATTAGCTAACGGAACATACGAAAACAAAACTGAAGAAAGTGTTGCGGTACTAAAAGCTGACTTAGAAGCTGCGAAAGCTACATTAGCAAACGCAACAACTCAAGGTGAAATCACAAAAGCTTACAATAAACTTGTAACTACAGCTAACACTAAATTAAAAAATAAACCTGTAGAGAAAAAAGAAACTCCAGCAGTAGACACTACTAATGGAAAAGAAACTGTAGGTAAAAAAGCAGAAAACACTGAGAAAAAATCAGAATCTAACTCAATCGAAAACACAGGATCTAACGACCCACGTAACGGTAAAGCATTAGATAAAAATAATGCTTTTAGGGCGGAAATTGCCTATAATATTGATTCTCAGGGGAACGACTATGGGAAAAAAGACAGTGTTATTACTAGTGGTATAAGAGGTTCATCTGAATCTGGTAATGCAATAACTGCTGTTAATTCCGTAATGAAATATAGAGCTCGTTACAATACAGATGCTACTGGGAAAATTACTTCTGTAGACTGGCAAGTTTTTTTCAATGACCATTTACAAAATTTCGCTAATGACTATGGAGTAAAGAATGAAGTGTTCCGAAACTACATTCAGATTCCTAATGAAGTGAATATGCCTACGGATATTCGCCGATTGCAATATAGAGCGGAAATGAAATTTGTAGACAGAAAATATCAACTAGTTGGCGGAGATGGAAGTGCTCTTAGTGATACTGTAACTTTTGATAACCCTACTCCATCCACAGCAGCAGGGCGTGCTCTTGCTAAAAATGAGAATTTGAAAATAAATGGTAGTTGGGACAATTATACTAGAGGACTAGATACTCTGTATAATAACACTAGCTTCTACTATAAGGATGCGGTAAAAGACGAGCTATCTGATACAAAAAATTTAGTAAACTCAAATGCTTTGCCAGGTAAGCGTGTTATCTATGATAATTCGAATACAGGTGGTAACTATAGAGACGGTTATGTATGGGAGTTTACAACAACAGTTCCTAATACAGTAACAAATGAACAGTTGAAAAACATGAAGGTTTCGATGGGGATGTTGAGTACCGGGACAGCAGGAGTTGACCACGGTTTCCACAGAATTGCAGAGAACCCTGTAAATCTATCAAAAGCTGATGTTACCCCTCCAACTGTAAAAACTCAAACAGTTAAAGTTAATGAACAACCAAAAGCAGAAAATTCAATTGCTAACTTCAAAGATCTTCCTGCTGGAACAAAAGCTGAGTTCAAGACACCAGTAAACACAGCAACGCCAGGAGAAAAAACAGCAACAGCAGTTGTAACATACTCAGATGGTTCGAAGGTAGAAGGACCAGTAAAAGTAATTGTTGAAAAAGAAGCAGCCCAACCAGCAGCCCCAGTTGCTCCAGCAGCTCCAGCAGTAGCGCCAACAGTAGAGATTCCTTACTCTAATAAAGCTACTAAAGAAGTTTATGTATATGCTGGAGAAAAAAATTCATTCGATATCAAATTCAAAGATGATAGCGGGAAAATCACTAGCGCAATTGTAAATGGCGGAGGAAACCAACCATTTAATCCAGTTGAAGGTGAAGCAAATAAAATTAACGCTAAATATGGATTTACAGCGAATAAAATCACTACTGAAACCCCAGCAACAGCAGATACACCAGCAGTCATTACTTACTCAGGTACACCAGCGGCGACAGATGATTTGACAAAAGATAAACTGGATGCGGCAACTAAAGGTGAAAATCCAAAAGGTATGGTTTTAGGCTGGCGCTATGCAACTGCAACGGATACAGATGGTGCATCCATTGAGAATAAAGCCGTAGGTAGCTCAAACGCGACTGACCCAGGTTCATTCCTTCTTATGCTTAAGGGACAAGCTCAAAAATATGATATTGCAGCTCCAACAGAAAAAGTTACTGTAGCAGATCCAGCTAACGTAACAGAAGCTGAGCTAGGCAAAATCAAAGAGAAACTCCAACTTGAGTACTCTCAAACAAATGATGATGCTAACTTGGCAGACAAAAAAGGTACAACTGTAGCTGATAAAGATGCTAAGATCCAATCAGTAACAAAAGACGATAAAGGAAATCTTGTTGTAACCTATAAAGATGGTTCTCAAGATAAAAAACTATTATCAGAATTAACACGAACTAACCAAAAACCAACAGTAGAAATTCAATATTCTGACCCAGCACCAGATAAAAAAGAAGTATATGTATATGCATCAGAAGTGAATTCTTTTGATATTAAAATCAAAGATGATAGTGGTAAACTTGCAAGCGCTGAGTTAAGAAGAGGAAGTAACCAAGAATTTAAAGACGTAGCAGGAGAAACTAATAAACAAAATACAGAATATGGATTCACTGCGAATAAATTCACTACTGAAACAACAGCAACAGCAGAAAATCCAGCTGTTATTACATATACAGGTACTCCAGCACCTGAAGGGAAGTTTACAAAAGAAAAATTTGAAAAAGCAATTCAAGATGGAGGAACTCCATTAGGATGGCGTTTTGTAAAAGCCATTGATAAAGATGGAGCAGATGCTAGAGGAAATGGTAGAGATGTTACCGACCCAACTGCGGTTAATGTAATTCTTAAACCTCAAACTCAAAAATATGATATTAAAACTCCAGCAGAAGCTGACAAAGTAGTTGTATCAGATGTTAATAATGTTACTGATAAAGAGTTTGAAAAAATTAAAGAGAAAGTTAAACTTGAATATTCTCAAAACAATCCAGATGCACGTTTAGCTGATAAAAAAGGTACAGAAGTAGAAGCTGCTTCAAAAGTTGTTGATAAAGTAGAAAAAGAAGGAAACAATCTTGTTGTAACCTATAAAGATGGTTCTAAAGATAAAAAACCA
>NZ_JANCPI010000013.1:0-66284 GCF_024295435.1 Streptococcus sp. CF7_Ac1-8
AGTGGTAGCACCAACGCCAACACCTACTCCTACTCCAACTCCATTTGAATACAAAGTGATCACTACATTTGTGGATGAAAACGGAGTATTAATTATTCCTGATGAAAATGGTTCACATCCAGGTAAACCATTAGAAAATTATGAACTAGTCCGTACGGAAACAGATGCAAATGGAAATGTTCGCAATGTTTACCGTAAGATTCAATCTCAAAAACCAGTACAACCAGTTGAGCCAGCAACTCCAGCAATGCCTGAACAGCCAGCTCAACCTCAAGTACCAGCAACTCCAGCACAACCAGTACAAGCAACAGCAATGAAAGAAGCTGAAGCTAAGCGCGAATTGCCAAATACTGGTACAGAAGACAATGCTCGCCTTGCAGCACTTGGACTTCTCGGAGTATTGAGTGGATTTGGTCTTGTAGCTCGTAAGAAGAAAGAAGACTAATCTTTCTAATTGACATGATTTGTTTGCAATGAACATATCATCCCTAAAGCTGATGAATCGAATGATTCATCAGCTTTTTGCTGTTGTTACCGGGGTTACAGAGTGGACATAGGAATCAGGCTCTCATACTCTTCGAAAATCTCTTCAAACCACGTCAGCTTCCATCTGCAACCTCAAAACAGTATTTTGAGCTAACTTTCTAGTTTGCTCTTTGATTTTCATTGAGTATCAGTTAGGAAATAATAGTTATGCTTTCTTCTTTTGGAGAAAATATGGTATAATAGAGAGTAAAAAACTTTGAAAGAAAGAAAAAGATGAATTTAAAAGATTACATTGCAACAATTGAAAATTATCCAAAGGAAGGGATTACCTTCCGTGATATCAGTCCTTTGATGGCTGATGGAAATGCTTATAGCTACGCTGTTCGTGAAATCGTTCAATATGCTACTGACAAGAAAATTGATATGGTTGTAGGGCCTGAGGCTCGTGGTTTTATCGTGGGCTGTCCAGTTGCCTTTGAGTTGGGAATTGGTTTTGCGCCTGTTCGTAAGCCAGGTAAATTGCCACGCGAAGTTATTTCTGCTGACTATGAAAAAGAGTACGGTGTTGATACCTTGACTATGCACGCAGATGCTATTAAGCCAGGTCAACGTGTTCTGATCGTAGATGACCTCTTGGCAACAGGTGGAACTGTTAAGGCAACCATCGAGATGATTGAAAAACTTGGCGGTGTTGTGGCAGGTTGTGCCTTCCTTGTTGAATTGGATGACTTGAACGGCCGTGAAAAAATCGGTGACTACGATTACAAAGTTTTGATGCATTATTAATGAAAAACAGTCCCTAGGGCTGTTTTCTCTACATTAGGATATAAAAATAGACTATAGCTAGTTAGAGAAAAACTATAATTGAAAACTATATCTTCTTGCAGTATAATAAAAGGACTAAGTGTTTGAAATTTGGTTTCAAACATATGCAATTATTCCTGAAAGAGTACAGTTAGGAGAGGGTTATGCCGATTCGAATTGATAAAAAATTGCCAGCTGTTGAGATTTTACGGACAGAGAATATCTTTGTCATGGATGATCAACGTGCGGCCCACCAAGATATCCGTCCCTTGAAGATTTTAATTTTAAATCTTATGCCACAGAAAATGGTCACAGAGACCCAGTTGTTGCGCCATTTGGCCAATACACCCCTGCAACTGGATATTGATTTTCTCTATATGGAGAGTCACCGTTCTAAAACAACTCGTTCAGAACATATGGAGACCTTTTATAAAACTTTTCCTGAAGTCAAGGATGAGTATTTTGATGGGATGATTATCACGGGTGCTCCAGTTGAGCATTTACCATTTGAGGAAGTGGACTATTGGGAGGAATTTAGCCAAGTGCTTGAGTGGTCTAAGACTCATGTCTATTCGACCCTTCATATCTGTTGGGGAGCTCAGGCTGGACTCTATCTTCGCTATGGAGTGGAAAAATACCAGATGGACAGTAAGTTATCGGGTATTTATCCTCAAGATACTTTAAAAGAAGGGCATCTTCTCTTTAGAGGATTTGACGATAGCTATGTATCTCCTCATTCACGGCACACGGAGATTTCTAAGGAAGAGGTCTTAAACAAAACCAATCTCGAGATTTTATCAGAGGGTCCTCAGGTTGGGGTTTCGATTTTGGCTAGTCGTGATTTACGAGAAATTTATAGTTTTGGGCATTTGGAATATGACCGTGATACCTTGGCAAATGAATATTTCCGAGATCGTGATGCAGGTTTAGATCCACATATTCCAGAAAATTACTTTAAGGATGACGATGTCAACCAGACACCTTGTCTTTGTTGGTCTTCATCAGCAGCCCTCTTTTTCAGTAACTGGGTGAATTATGCGGTCTATCAGGAAACCCCTTTTGACTGGAGAAAAATAGAAGATGATGTATCCGCATTTGGGTATTTATAAGAGGAATTATGACATATTTAGACGCTTTTAAATCAGGGAACTTGGTTTTACCGAGTGCCCTGCTCTTGCATTTTAAGGAACTCTTTCCTTCCAGCGACGATTTTCTGGTCTGGCAATTTTTCTATTTGCAAAATACGACAGGCTTAGAAGAAATGTCCCCAAGCCAGATTGCTGAAAGGATTGGTAAGGAAATTTCGGATGTCAATCAGGCCATTTCCAATCTGACGGAAAGGGGTCTGCTTCAGTATCGAACCATCGAATTGAATGGTGAAATTGAATTGCTTTTTGATGCAAGTTTGGCTCTGGAACGTTTGGATGACTTGCTTGGAGCTGCTCATTCAAGTTCAGACCAGTTGACACCTCAAAATCAGCTTAAAGATTTGGTGGAAACCTTCCAGCAGGAATTAGGACGCCTGTTGACCCCTTTTGAGATTGAGGATTTGACAAAGATGCTAAAGGAAGATGGAACTAGTGCTGACTTGATTAAGGAAGCTCTTCGTGAAGCTGTTTTGAATGGAAAACCAAACTGGAAGTACATTCAGGCGATTTTGAGAAATTGGCGCCATGAAGGTATCAAAAGTGTGGCTCAAATCGAGGCTAAGCGGGCAGAAAGAGAAGCAAGCAATCCACAGTTGACACAGGTGTCGGCAGATTTCCGAAATGCCATGGATCTCTGGAAGGATTAATCCATGTAAGCAGGCTTGAAATCCGAGTAAGATTTGCAAGCTGTGTCTAATTGTGATAAAATAAATAGAAAATAAATTGAAAAAAGAGGTATGTGAAATGTCACGTAAACCATTTATCGCTGGTAACTGGAAAATGAACAAAAATCCAGAAGAAGCTAAAGCATTCGTTGAAGCAGTTGCGTCAAAACTTCCTTCATCAGACCTTGTTGAAGCAGGTATCGCTGCTCCAGCTCTTGATTTGACAACTGTTCTTGCTGCTGCAAAAGGTTCAAACCTTAAAGTTGCTGCTCAAAACTGCTACTTTGAAAATGCAGGTGCTTTCACTGGTGAAACAAGCCCACAAGTTTTGAAAGAAATCGGTACTGACTACGTTGTTATCGGTCACTCAGAACGCCGTGACTACTTCCATGAAACTGACGAAGATATCAACAAAAAAGCAAAAGCAATCTTTGCAAACGGTATGCTTCCAATCATCTGTTGTGGTGAGTCGCTTGAAACTTACGAAGCTGGTAAAGCTGCTGAGTTTGTAGGTGCTCAAGTATCTGCTGCATTGGCTGGATTGACTGCTGAACAAGTTGCTGCATCAGTTATCGCTTACGAGCCAATCTGGGCTATCGGTACTGGTAAATCAGCTTCACAAGACGATGCACAAAAAATGTGTAAAGTTGTTCGTGACGTTGTAGCTGCTGACTTTGGTCAAGAAGTTGCAGACAAAGTTCGTGTTCAATACGGTGGTTCTGTTAAACCTGAAAACGTTGCTTCATACATGGCTTGCCCAGACGTTGACGGTGCCCTTGTGGGTGGTGCGTCACTTGAAGCTGAAAGCTTCTTGGCATTGCTTGACTTTGTAAAATAATTAGTAAGTAGCAAAAGCTAGGTGGAACAGCATTCAGATGTCTGTTCCATTTTTTATAAGGGAGGAAAGATTGAAAACAAAGATTGGAAAAATTGGATTAGCAAGTGCCTTTTTGCTTGGATTGATCGTTAATCAGGTGGCTGCAAATGAAGCTGAAGCGAAAGCATCTTCGGAAGAAAGCAGTGTTCAAGCTTCTTCTAGTAAGGTAGAAGAAAAGAAATCAGAAACGACTACAAGTCAAAAAGAAGAAGAGAAAAAGGTTGAGACTTCTTCTAGTCAGCGTCCAGAGAAAAAGGAAGAAGTAAAAGAGACGCGAGCTAGTAGTCAAAAAGAAGAAAGTAAGCCAAATTCAACATCAGCACATTGGGAAGGTGACTTCTATGTAAAAGCAGATGGTTCAAAAGCTAAGAGTGAATGGATTTTCGATACTAGCTACAATAGTTGGTTCTATATAAAAGCAGATGGTCGTTATGCTCAAAAAGAATGGCATGGAAACTATTACCTCAAAGCGGGTGGTTACATGGCTAAAAATGAATGGGTTTACGATAACAATTATAAGAGCTGGTTCTACCTCAAGGCAGATGGTTCTTATGCAGAACAAGAATGGCAGAAAATCAATGGCAAATGGTACTATTTCAAGAAGTGGGGCTATATGGCTAAAAGTCAGTGGCAAGGAAATTATTTCTTGAATGGTCAAGGTGCCATGATGCAAAACGAATGGCTTTATGATAATCATTATAAGAGTTGGTTCTATCTTAAGGCAGATGGTTCTTATGCTAATGAACAGTGGCAAAAGATTGATGGAAAGTGGTATTATTTTAAGAAGTGGGGATACATGGCTCAAGATGAGTGGCATGGAAACTACTATCTTACTGAAAGTGGTGTCATGGCAACAGGTGAGTTAATCATGGACGATACTCGTTATACTTTTGCCGATTCAGGGGAACTGAAAGAAAAGAAAGCCTTGAATGTTGGTTGGGTTTATCGAAATGGACACCGTTATTTCTTTAACCATCGTGAAGAACAGGTTGGAACTGACCGTGCTAAGAAGGTTATTGATGTCAGTGAGCATAATGGCCGCATTAGTGATTGGAAAAAGGTTATCCAGGAAAATGGAGTTGATGGTGTTATTGTGCGCTTAGGATACAGCGGTGTAGAAGATAAGGAATTGGCACATAATATTCAAGAATTTAATCGACTAGGTATTCCTTATGGTGTTTATCTTTATACCTATGCAGAAAATGAAACAGATGCTGAGAATGATGCTAAGCAGACTATTGAACTCTTGAAGAAATACAAGATGAACTTATCTTATCCAATCTACTATGATGTTGAAAACTGGGAGTATGAAAATAAATCTAAGAAAGCTCCAGCAGATACAGACACTTGGGTTAAAATTATCAATAAGTATATGGAAACCATGAAGCATGCTGGTTACCAAAACGTGAAAGTTTATAGCTATCGTCAACTTTTGCAAACTCGTTTGAATCATCCAAATATTTTACAACATGTAAACTGGGTTGCAGCCTATACGGATGCGCTTGATTGGAATAATCCTCATTATTCAGGAGAAAAAGGATGGCAGTATACTTCATCTGACTCTCTTAAAGGGATTCGAGGACGTGTGGATGTTAGCGTCTGGTATTAAGATGTAAAACTGAGAAAAGAGTGTACATTTGTATGCTCTTTTCTTTATTTCATCGCTGTTAAGAGAGTTTGAAAGTGACTGGGTTTCATTCTAAAAAATTCTTAAATTATCAGTCTATTGCAACTTTTCTCATGTAAGTCATTTGGCTTGCTATTAGTTTTCCTTAGTAGTATACTAAGGTAGTAATCATTAAGAAGTGGTTACAAATAATAATGAATGAGGTAAAATAAAATGGTAGAATTGAAAAAAGAAGCAGTAAAAGACGTAACATCATTGACAAAATCAGCGCCAGTGGCATTGGCAAAAACAAAGGAAGTCTTGAATCAAGCTGTTGCTGATTTGTACGTAGCCCACGTTGCTTTGCACCAAGTACACTGGTACATGCGTGGTCGTGGTTTCCTTGTATGGCATCCAAAAATGGATGAGTATATGGAAGCTCTTGATGGTCAATTGGATGAAATCAGCGAACGCTTGATTACACTTGGTTGTAGCCCATTCTCTACATTGACAGAATTCCATCAAAACAGTGAAATCGAAGAAGAAGCTGGTGAATACCGTAATGTTGAAGAAAGCTTGGAACGTGTCCTTGCTATCTACCGTTACTTGTCAGAACTCTTCCAAAAAGGTTTGGATGTCACTGATGAAGAAGGTGACGATGTGACAAACGGTATCTTTGCAGATGCTAAAACTGAAACTGATAAAACAATCTGGATGCTTGCGGCAGAACTTGGACAAGCACCTGGTTTGTAAGAAATAATAGCAACATATATAAATCTGTAAGAAATTTCTTACAGATTTTTTCTATCTTGTAAGCTATCCCAAACCAGTCTTTTTTTGAGTTTTTTGATAAAATAGTACTATCAGTGAAAAGGATGGAAGCATGACTAAGAAAATCGTAGCTATTTGGGCCCAGGATGAAGAGGGTGTGATTGGTAAGGACAATCGTCTGCCTTGGTATTTGCCAGCAGAATTGCAACACTTTAAAGAAACAACTCTGAATCATGCTATCTTGATGGGGCGTGTGACCTTTGATGGGTTGGGTCGTCGCTTGCTTCCAAAACGGGAGACCTTGATTTTGACACGTAACCCGGAAGAAAAGATAGATGGTGTTACTACTTTTTATGATGTCCAGTCTGTCTTGGACTGGTATCAGGCTCAAGACAAGAATCTCTATATTATCGGTGGGAAGCAAATTTTTCAGGCTTTTGAACCCTATCTTGATGAAGTGATTGTGACTCAAATTCATGCTCGGGTAGAAGGAGATACCTATTTCCCTGAGGAGTTTGACTTGTCTCTTTTTGAGACAGTTTCAAGCAAATCCTACACCAAAGATGAGAAGAATCCTTATGATTTTACCATCCAATATCGCAAGAGAAAGGAAGTCTAATGGAACGTAGTATATTTGGTTTTTTCACAGCCATGCTGTGTTTGGTCTGTTTGCTTGCTGGGGCACAGGCTTTTCGTAAAAAGCGTTATGGACTTTCTGTCCTGCTATGGTTAAATGCCTTTACCAATTTGGTCAATAGTATCCATGCTTTTTACATGACCTTATTTTAGATAGAATGACAGTATAGAATAGAACGGAAGGAAATCATGCCTACAAATAGGAATAATGATATGATGGTTTATTGCTCATTTTGTGGTAAAAGCCAAGAAGAAGTACAAAAAATAATCGCTGGGAACAACGCCTTTATCTGTAATGAATGTGTGGAGTTGGCCCAGGAAATCATTCGAGAGGAGTTGGCTGAGGAAGTCTTGGCAGACTTGTCTGAGGTACCAAAACCAATCGAACTCCTCCATATCTTGAACCATTATGTAATCGGTCAAGATCGTGCCAAACGTGCCTTGGCAGTGGCAGTATACAACCACTACAAACGTATCAATTTCCACGATACGCGTGAAGAGTCAGAAGATGTGGATTTGCAGAAGTCAAACATCTTAATGATTGGCCCAACTGGCTCTGGGAAAACTTTCTTGGCCCAGACCTTGGCTAAGAGCTTGAATGTGCCTTTTGCGATTGCAGATGCCACAGCTCTTACGGAGGCTGGTTATGTGGGTGAGGATGTGGAAAATATCCTCCTTAAACTCTTGCAGGCTGCTGACTTTAACATCGAACGTGCAGAACGTGGGATTATCTATGTGGATGAAATTGACAAGATTGCCAAGAAGAGTGAGAACGTGTCTATCACACGTGACGTTTCTGGTGAAGGGGTGCAACAAGCCCTTCTCAAGATTATCGAGGGGACTGTAGCCAGCGTACCGCCTCAAGGTGGACGCAAGCATCCACAACAAGAGATGATTCAGGTGGATACTAAAAATATCCTCTTCATCGTGGGTGGCGCCTTTGATGGTATCGAGGAAATTGTCAAACAACGTCTGGGTGAAAAAGTCATCGGATTTGGTCAAAATAACAAGGCAATTGACGAAAATAGCTCATACATGCAAGAAATCATCGCAGAAGATATTCAAAAATTTGGTATCATTCCTGAGTTGATTGGACGCTTGCCTGTCTTTGCAGCTCTTGAGCAATTGACGGTGGATGATTTGGTTCGCATCTTGAAAGAGCCAAGAAATGCTTTGGTGAAACAGTACCAAACCTTGCTATCTTATGATGATGTTGAGTTGGAATTTGACGACGAAGCTCTTCAAGAGATTGCCAATAAGGCCATTGAACGCAAAACTGGTGCGCGTGGTCTTCGCTCGATTATCGAAGAAACCATGCTAGATGTCATGTTTGAAGTACCGAGTCAGGAAAATGTGAAATTGGTCCGCATCACAAAAGAAGCTGTCGATGGAACGGATAAACCAATCCTAGAAACAGCCTAGAGGTGACTATGGAACTGAATACACACAATGCTGAAATCTTGCTCAGTGCAGCTAATAAATCCCACTATCCGCAGGATGAACTGCCAGAGATTGCCCTAGCAGGGCGTTCCAATGTTGGCAAGTCTAGCTTTATCAATACCATGCTGAACCGTAAGAATCTCGCCCGTACATCAGGTAAACCTGGGAAAACCCAGCTTCTCAACTTCTTTAACATTGATAACAAGATGCGCTTTGTAGATGTGCCTGGTTATGGCTATGCCCGTGTTTCTAAAAAGGAACGTGAAAAGTGGGGGCGCATGATTGAGGAGTACCTAACGACTCGAGAAAATCTCCGTGCGGTTGTCAGTCTAGTTGACCTTCGTCATGACCCGTCAGCAGATGATGTGCAGATGTACGAATTTCTCAAGTATTATGAGATTCCGGTCATCATTGTGGGGACTAAGGCGGACAAGATTCCTCGTGGTAAATGGAACAAACACGAATCAGCAATCAAAAAGAAATTAAACTTTGACCCAAGTGACGACTTTATTCTCTTTTCATCTGTCAGCAAGGCAGGGATGGATGAGGCTTGGGATGCAATCTTAGAAAAATTGTGAGGGAAAGAAATGGCAAAAACAATTCATACAGATAAAGCTCCAAAGGCTATCGGGCCTTATGTTCAAGGGAAAATCGTTGGCAATCTTTTGTTTGCTAGTGGTCAAGTGCCCCTATCTCCTGAAACTGGGGAAATCGTTGGAGAAACAATCCAAGAACAGACAGAACAGGTCTTGAAAAACATCGGTGCTATTTTGGCAGAAGCAGGAACAGATTTTGACCATGTTGTCAAAACTACTTGCTTCTTGAGCGATATGAACGACTTTGTTCCTTTTAACGAGGTTTACCAAACGGCCTTTAAAGAGGAATTTCCAGCTCGTTCAGCAGTAGAGGTAGCTCGTCTTCCTCGTGATGTAAAAGTCGAAATTGAAGTCATCGCAGAGATTGGATAAGCTAGTTGAAGTTTGGTGTTGCCAAACTTCTTTTGATAGTAAGGAGAAAAAGATGACAAAGAAACAACTTCACTTGGTGATTGTGACAGGAATGAGTGGTGCAGGGAAAACAGTTGCCATTCAGTCCTTCGAGGATCTAGGTTATTTTACCATTGATAACATGCCGCCAGCTCTCTTGCCTAAGTTTTTGCAGTTGGTGGAAACAAAGGAAGACGATCATAAGTTGGCCTTGGTAGTGGATATGCGTAGCCGTTCTTTCTTTTCAGAGATTCAAGCTGTTTTGGATGAGTTGGAAAATCAAGATGATTTGGATTTTAAAATCCTCTTTTTGGATGCAGCTGATAAAGAATTGGTCGCGCGTTACAAGGAAACCAGACGGAGTCACCCACTAGCTGCAGATGGTCGGATTTTGGATGGAATCAAGCTGGAACGTGAGCTCTTGGCGCCTTTGAAAAATATGAGCCAAAATGTGGTGGATACGACTGAACTCACTCCACGTGAGCTGCGCAAAACCCTTGCAGAGCAGTTTTCAGATCAAGAGCAAGCCCAGTCTTTCCGTATCGAAGTCATGTCTTTCGGCTTTAAATATGGAATCCCGATTGATGCAGATTTAGTCTTTGATGTTCGATTCTTGCCAAATCCCTACTATCTACCAGAACTGCGTAATCAAACGGGAGTGGATGAGCCAGTGTACGACTATGTCATGAACCATCCTGAGTCCGAAGACTTTTATCAACATTTATTGGCCTTGATTGAGCCGATTTTGCCAAGTTACCAAAAGGAAGGTAAGTCCGTTTTGACCATTGCCATGGGTTGTACGGGTGGTCAACACCGTAGTGTGGCCTTTGCTAAACGCTTGGCGCAGGACTTATCCAAGAATTGGCCTGTCAATGAAGGGCATCGCGACAAGGACCGAAGAAAGGAAACGGTAAACCGTTCATGAGAAAACCAAAGATAACGGTGATTGGTGGAGGGACTGGGATCCCCGTCATTCTTAAAAGTCTACGTGAAAAAGATGTGGAAATCGCTGCTATCGTAACGGTGGCGGATGATGGTGGTTCTTCAGGTGAACTCAGAAAAAATATGCAGCAGTTGACACCGCCAGGCGATCTCCGCAATGTCCTTGTGGCCATGTCAGATATGCCTAAGTTTTATGAAAAGGTCTTTCAGTATCGCTTCTCTGAAGATGCTGGAGCCTTTGCTGGCCATCCATTGGGCAATCTCATTATTGCAGGTCTGTCAGAAATGCAGGGGTCGACCTATAATGCCATGCAGTTGCTAAGCAAATTTTTCCACACAACTGGGAAGATTTATCCTTCCAGTGACCATCCCTTGACCCTTCATGCAGTCTTCCAGGACGGGACAGAGGTGGCTGGAGAGAGTCATATTGCAGACCATCCAGGCATGATTGATCATGTTTATGTGACCAATACCCTCAACGATGATACGCCTCTGGCTAGCCGTCGAGTAGTGCAGACCATTCTTGAAAGTGACATGATTGTCCTCGGACCTGGTTCCCTCTTTACCTCGATTTTGCCCAATATCGTGATTAAGGAAATCGGGCAGGCGCTTTTGGAAACCAAGGCAGAAATCGCCTATGTCTGCAATATCATGACCCAACGTGGGGAGACGGAACACTTTACAGATAGTGATCACGTAGAGGTCTTGCATCGTCACCTTGGTCGACCTTTTATCGATACTGTCTTGGTGAATATCGAAAAAGTGCCTCAGGAATACATGAATTCCAACCGTTTTGATGAATACTTGGTCCAGGTGGAACACGATTTTGCTGGTCTTTGTAAGCAAGTTCCGCGCGTGATTTCATCTAATTTCCTTCGTCTGGAAAATGGAGGTGCCTTCCACGATGGAGATTTGATTGTGGACGAGTTGATGCGGATTATACAGGTGAGAAAATGAGTTTCACAGTAGCAGTAAAAGAAGAAATCCTGGGTCAGCACCATCTGAGCAGGCATGAATTATCAGCCATTATCAAGATGTCTGGTAGTATCGGTCTCTCGACCTCGGGCCTAACCTTGTCCGTCGTGACAGAAAATGCCAAGCTGGCTAGGCACCTCTATGAGTCCTTTCTCCATTTCTATGAAATCAAATCGGAAATTCGCCACCACCAACGGAGCAATCTTCGCAAGAATCGAGTCTATACCGTTTTTACGGATGAAAAGGTGCAGGACTTGTTGAGTGATTTGCACTTGGCAGACTCCTTCTTTGGCCTGGAAACAGGTATTGATGAGGAGATTTTGTCAGATGAGGAAGCAGGTCGTGCTTATCTTTGTGGCGCTTTCTTGGCAAATGGCAGCATTCGTGACCCTGAATCGGGTAAGTACCAGTTGGAAATCAGTTCTGTTTATCTAGACCATGCGCAAGGGATTGCCTCCCTTCTTCAGCAATTTTTACTGGATGCCAAGGTGCTTGAGCGCAAGAAGGGGGCTGTGACCTACCTCCAGCGAGCCGAAGATATCATGGACTTCTTGATTGTCATTGGTGCTATGCGGGCGCGTGATGATTTTGAGCGAGTTAAGATTTTACGAGAAACCCGTAATGATCTCAATCGGGCAAATAATGCTGAGACAGCTAATATCGCTCGGACAGTTTCTGCCAGCATGAAGACTATCAACAATATCAGCAAAATCAAAGATATCATGGGCTTAGAAAATCTGCCAGTGGATTTGCAGGAGGTAGCGCAGTTGCGGATTCAGCACCCAGACTACTCTATCCAACAGTTGGCAGATAGACTCAGCACCCCTCTGACCAAAAGTGGTGTTAACCACAGACTCAGAAAAATTAACAAGATAGCCGATGAGTTATAAAGATATAAAACACCTCTTTCTTGACAATTAAATAGAGTATGTGAGATAATAAAGGGGAATTGAGAAGTTCTAGCATTTTAGTGCTAACAGAAATCCCCTCGGTACTGCAATACCGAGGGGATTTTTTCTGGGTTAGATAGCACTAACCAGGAAGGTTACTTGTCGAAGTGATCGTCTAACCAACGAGTCACCAGCCATGAGATGATACTCTCGATGACTGCGATAAGTACTATTTTGAGAAGTTCTAGCATCTGTAATACCTCCTTTTCCAAGGCGTATTGTTAGTGCCGTCCCTATTATATCACATGTTTTATCAGTTTGATAGGCATTTTTATTTTTGTTAAAGACGGGGAAAATATGAGCTAACAAGATAGCCGATGAACTATAAAACCACGAATCGCATTTGACTCGTGGTTATTTTTTATAAACTGGTTGAGTGTTTTGGTTGCACTTTTTGCTCAGGGTCGATGTAGTTGATGGCGTTGTTAACAGCGGTTGGTGCTTCTCCGAGGCCTGTCGCAATCAGATCAATTTTTCCGTCATAGTAGCAGCAGTCACCGATAGCATAGATACCTGCCTTGCTAGATTCTTGCTTGCTATTGACGATAATCTTGTGACGGTTGAGGTCCAGACCCCAGTTTTTAAGATTACCAACAGAAGATTTGAAACCATAGTTGACAAAGAGGTGTTCTAAGTCAATAGTTTCTGCTTCATCAGATTTGACTTTTGTGATTTCAAGTTTATTGAGCGTTTTTCCATCTCCAAGGAGTTGGCTAGGGACGAATGGTGTCTTGATGGTCACAGATGATTCCTGTAAGGCTTGGACACTGTGTTCCAGGGCGCGGAAATTATCTCTGCGGTGAACAAGGGTAGTTGGCGCAATTTTTTCAAAAGCCAAAGCCCAATCCACAGCCGAGTCTCCTCCACCAAGAATCGTCACTTTCTTCCCAGCATATTGCTGGATGTTGGAAACGTGGTAGTGGATATTTTCATAGTCTTCAACGCCTTCTAGTTCCAGAGGACGTGGTTTGAAGGCACCGCCCCCCATAGCGATGATAACAGTTTTAGACAGGTGACTTCCTTTAGAAGTTGTAATTACAAAGCCTTCTTCTTGTTTTTCAATCTCAAGAACCGTTTCATTGAGATGAATAGGGGTATCAAAGCCATTTAATTGCTCGATTAGACGGTTAGTCAACTCTTCTCCAGTCAGGTTTGGGAAACCCGGGACGTCTAAAATTTCCTTTTCAGGGTAGAGAATAGCAGGTTGTCCACCTAGTTGGGGAAGAGAGTCGATGATTTGAACCTTGGCTTGGCGTAGGTGGGCATAGAAGGCCGCAAAAAGACCGACAGGACCACCACCTACAATGGTAATATCATAGAGTTGAGACATGGTTTCTCCTTTGTTTTTTCTAGTCATACTCTTCGAAAATCAAATTCAAACCACGTCAGCGTCGCCTTACCGTACTCAAGTACAGCCTGCGGCTAGCTTCCTAGTTTGCTCTTTGATTTTCATTGAGTATCAGTTTATTTTATCATATTTTTCCTTAATTTAAAATGAAGTAGGATAGGGAAAAAAATGTCAGAAAAATGGTATAATAGAAAGGAACGTGTTTGGACAGAGAGGAGACAGCAGATGAACTTTCAACAATTATCCAATCTGCAATATTGGACTAGCTTGTTTTCTAGTCCTTGGAGTATTGCCATCAATGTGTTTGATATTTTGATTGTGGCCTATATTTTATATCGTTTTACAAAAGCGATAGCTGGCACCAAGATTATGATTTTGGTGCGTGGGGTCGTGATCTTTGTATTAGCCCAGGTTGTGGCCAATATCCTTGGTTTAACAACGATTTCTTGGTTGATTAATCAGATTATCACCTATGGGGTTATTGCTGCGGTTGTTATCTTCTCTCCAGAGATTCGGACTGGTTTGGAACGCTTGGGAAGGGCGACAGATTTCTTTTCTACTGCTCAAATTAGTGCAGAGGAGCAAATGATTCGTGCCTTTGTCAAGTCGGTTGAATATATGAGTCCCCGTAAGATTGGTGCTCTGGTTGCCATCCAACGAGTTCGGACCTTGCAAGAATACATTGCGACAGGGATTCCCTTGGATGCCAATATTTCAGCTGAACTCCTCATCAATATTTTTATTCCCAACACTCCCCTACACGATGGTGCAGTGATTATCAGAGAAAATCGAATAGCAGTAACCTCTGCTTATTTGCCCTTGACAGAAAGCACAGGGATTTCCAAGGAGTTTGGGACCAGACACCGGGCGGCTATCGGTTTGTCAGAAGTATCCGATGCCTTGACCTTCATCGTCTCAGAGGAAACAGGTGGCATTTCTATTACCTATAACGGTGTTTTCAAGCACGACTTGACGATTGAAGAATTTGAAGCAGAGCTACGAGCAATTCTTTTGCCAGCTGTTGAGGAAAAAGTCAGTTTCAAGGACCGTTTGCTAGGAGGTTGGAAATATGAGAAAAAATAGTCTATATATCATTTCATCTCTCTTTTTTGCTTGTGTTTTATTTATCTATGCAACGTCAACCAACTTTCAAAATAGCAATACCGCAAGGCAGGTCAAATCAGAAACCTACACCAATACGATAACGAACGTTCCTATCGATATTCACTATGATAATGACCAGTATTTCATTAGTGGATTTGCATCAGAAGTTTCAGTGATATTAACCGGAGCTAATCGTGTGACCTTGGCCAGCGAAATGCAGGAGAGCACTCGTAAGTTTAAGGTCACAGCGGATTTGACGGATGCCAGTGTTGGAACGATTGAAGTTCCCTTGAATATTGAAAATCTTCCAAGCGGATTGACCGCTGTGGCAACGCCTCAAAAGATTACAGTGAAAGTTGGGAAGAAGGTTAAGCGAGATGGGATGATTGTTGTGCCACAAGTTGACCAAAGCCAGATTGATTCCAAGCTACAAATTGATAGTGTAACCGTGTCAAACGAACGAGTTTCTGTCACAACTGACCAAGAAATATTAGCTAAAATCGATCGTATTATTGCGCTTTTACCAACCAGCGAACGCATAACCGGTAATTACAGTGGTTCAGTACCTTTGCAGGCAATCGATCGCAATGGTGTTGTCTTACCGGCAGTTATTACTCCGTTCGACACAACAATGAAGGTGACTACAAAACCAGTAGCACCAAGTTCAAGCACATCAAATTCAACTACAAGTAGTTCGTCGGAGACGTCTTCGTCAACGAAAGCAACTAGTTCAAAAACGAATTAAAAATAGAAAAAGGATTTTATAAAAATGGGTAAATATTTTGGGACTGATGGAGTCCGTGGAGAAGCAAACGTAGAACTAACGCCAGAGTTGGCCTTTAAACTGGGGCGTTTTGGTGGTTATGTTCTTAGCCAACATGAAACGGAAGCCCCAAAAGTCTTTGTAGGACGTGATACACGTATCTCAGGAGAAATGTTAGAATCTGCCTTGGTGGCAGGTCTTCTATCAGTAGGGATTCACGTCTACAAACTCGGTGTCCTTGCAACACCAGCAGTAGCTTATTTGGTTAAAACTGAGGGAGCCAGTGCAGGCGTCATGATTTCAGCGAGTCACAACCCAGCCCTTGATAATGGGATTAAGTTCTTTGGTGGGGATGGTTTCAAACTTGATGATGAAAAAGAAGCAGAAATCGAAGCTTTGCTGGATGCTGCTGAAGATACTCTTCCTCGCCCGAGTGCAGAGGGCTTGGGGACCTTAGTGGACTATCCAGAAGGTTTGCGTAAGTATGAAGGCTATCTTGTTTCAACTGGAACTCCTCTTGAGGGAATGAAAGTAGCCTTGGATACAGCCAACGGTGCAGCAGCTACAAGTGCCCGTCAGATTTTCGCTGATCTGGGCGCTCAGTTGACAGTTATCGGGGAAACACCAGATGGTCTTAACATCAACCTAAATGTTGGTTCAACTCATCCAGAAGCTCTTCAAGAACTAGTCAAAGAAAGCCAGTCAGATATCGGTTTGGCCTTTGACGGTGATAGTGACCGTTTGATTGCTGTTGATGAAAATGGCGACATCGTTGATGGTGATAAAATCATGTACATCATCGGGAAATACCTTTCTGAAAAAGGACAGTTAGCTCAAAACACCATCGTAACAACCGTCATGTCTAACCTTGGTTTCCATAAGGCTTTGGATAGTGCTGGCATTAACAAAGCAGTCACTGCAGTTGGAGATCGCTATGTTGTCGAAGAAATGAGAAAATCAGGCTACAACCTTGGTGGTGAACAGTCTGGTCACGTTATCTTGATGGATTACAATACAACAGGTGATGGTCAATTATCAGCTGTCCAATTGACCAAAATCATGAAAGAAATAGGTAAGAGCTTGTCTCAACTGGCAGCAGAAGTGACGATTTACCCACAAAAACTGGTCAATATCCGAGTGGAAAATGCCATGAAAGAAAAGGCTATGGAAGTGCCAGCTATTAAGGCTATTATCGAGAAGATGGAAGCTGAAATGGCAGGGAATGGTCGTATTCTTGTTCGCCCAAGTGGAACAGAGCCCCTTTTGCGTGTTATGGCAGAAGCGCCTACAACAGAAGAAGTAGACTACTATGTTGATACCATCGCAGACGTAGTTCGAGCTGAAATCGGGATTGACTAAATCCTAGAAAACTAGATGAAAATAAAAAATTATGGTACAATAGCTTATAATATTGTAGCCGAGGGAGAGAGACATGAATCTTAAACGTGAACAAGAATTTGTTAGTCAGTATCATTTTGATGCGCGTAATTTTGAATGGGAAAATGAAAATGGAGCTCCTGAAACCAAGGTAGATGTGAATTTCCAATTGCTCCAACATGACCAAGAAAATCAAGTGACTTCTTTAATTGTCGTCTTGAGTTTTATGATTGTATTTGATAAATTTGTCATCAGTGGAACCATTTCACAGGTGAACCATATCGATGGTCGTATTGTTAACGAGCCAAGTGAATTGAACCAAGAAGAAGTGGAAACCTTGGCTCGTCCATGTTTGAACATGCTCAACCGTTTGACTTATGAAGTAACTGAGATTGCATTAGACTTACCAGGAATCAATTTGGAGTTCTAATATGAAATTAGCTGTTATCACAGATTCCTCTGCCTATCTCAGTGCAGATACCTTGCAAAGAGAAGATTTATTTGTCTTGGATATTCCTGTTAATATTGATGGTGAGGAGTATGTCGAAGGTATCAATCTGACTGCTGAGGAGTTTTACCAAAAAATGGCTCAGGCTTCTGAATTGCCTAAGACCAGTCAACCAAGTATTGCCAAGTTAGATGAGATTCTAACTTCGCTCAAAGAACAAGGTTATACACATGCTTTGGGGCTTTTCCTATCTTCTGGAATTTCAGGTTTTTACCAAAATATCCAGTATATGATAGAAGAATATGAGGGTTTAACTATTGCTTTCCCAGACACTTTGATTACAAGTGCTCCTCTGGGTATCATGGTTGAAAGTGTCTTTAACTGGCGAGACCAGGGCGATGACTTTGCCATTATTCAGGATAAGCTAGCTATTCAAATTAGTCACACATCTGCTTTCATCATGGTCGATGATTTGGATCATTTGGTAAAAGGTGGACGCCTTTCAAATGGGGCTGCTATTTTGGGAAATCTGCTCAGTATTAAGCCAATCCTTTATTTCAATGACCAAGGTGTGATTGAAGTTTATGAAAAAGTTCGTACTGAGAAGAAAGCAACCAAGCGTTTAATTGAAATTATCAAGGAAGCAACGGCTTCAGGTCAATATCGGGTCATTGTCATTCATGGAAATGCTCCTGAAAAGGCTGAAGAATTGCGTCAGCACTTGCTTGAATTTGGAGTAGGTACAGATATTTCACTTGCTACATTTGGTAGTGTCATTGGGACACACCTAGGTGCAGGTAGTATTGCTCTAGGTTATATTCCAGTGATTTAGTTAGCACTTCTAGACTAGTTGAGAAGGCTTGTATCTTAGAAATTGAACACGGACTACCTGCCTCTTGAAAAAAGATGCCTGTCTTGCCTTTTGTGGAAAGTCAGCGCCATTCCCTATTTTTCATGGGCAGCTAAGGTCCTTTGTATCTTAGACAGGAGTAGAGATGAGTATTCGAGTAATTATTGCTGGTTTTAAGGGAAGGATGGGCCAGGCTGCTTGTCAGATGGTCTTGGCTGATCCAGACTTGGACTTGGTAGCAGTTTTGGATCCCTTTGAGTCTGAATCAGAATGGCAGGGTATTCCTGTTTTCAAGGATAAGGCTGATTTAGCAGGCTTTGAAGCGGATGTCTGGGTAGACTTTACTACTCCAACTGTTGCCTATGAAAATACACGCTTTGCTCTTGAAAATGGCTTTGCTCCAGTAGTTGGAACAACTGGTTTCACGAGTGAAGAAATTGCAGAGCTGAAAGCATTTTCTCGTGAACAAAATTTGGGTGGTTTAATCGCTCCAAATTTTGCCTTGGGTGCTGTTTTACTCATGCAATTTGCAAGGCAGGCTGCTAAATATTTCCCAAATGTGGAGATTATCGAGCTCCATCATGACAAGAAAAAGGATGCTCCGAGTGGAACAGCTATTAAAACAGCTGAGTTAATGGCAGAAGTTCGAGAGTCTACCCAGCAAGGTGCGCCTGATGAAGAAGAATTGATTGCAGGTGCTCGTGGTGCTGACTTTGATGGCATGCGGATCCACTCAGTACGTTTGCCAGGCTTAGTAGCCCATCAGGAAGTCATCTTTGGCAATCAGGGAGAAGGATTGACACTCCGTCATGACTCCTATGATCGCAGCTCCTTCATGACAGGGGTGAATTTGGGAATTAAAGAAGTTGTCAAGCGTCATGAGCTTGTCTATGGATTAGAACACTTATTATGAGATTAACGCAAATGCCTTCTGAATTTCAGAAGGCTTTACCAGTATTAGAAAAAATTAAAGAAGCAGGTTTTGAGGCCTATTTTGTTGGGGGCTCTGTTCGAGATGCCCTCCTCAATCGTCCCATTCATGATGTGGATATTGCGACGTCTTCTTATCCAGAAGAAACCAAGCAGATTTTTCCGCGAACAGCCGATATCGGAATCGAGCATGGAACCGTCTTAGTTTTAGATGGGGATGAGGAGTATGAGGTAACCACCTTTCGGACAGAGGATGTCTATGTGGACTATCGCAGACCCAGTGCGGTCTCCTTTGTGCGCTCGCTAGAAGAAGACCTCAAGCGCCGTGATTTTACAGTCAATGCCTTTGCTTTGGACGAGACAGGAGAAATCATTGACTTGTTCCATGGTTTAGAAGATTTGGAAAAGCAAGTCTTACGAGCAGTTGGAGTGGCTAGTGAGCGTTTCAACGAAGATGCTTTGCGGATTATGCGTGGTTTTCGTTTTCAGGCTAGTCTTGGCTTCGAACTTGAGTCAGAAACATTTAAAGCTATGAAAATTTTGACGCCACTTTTGGAGAAAATTTCTGTGGAGCGTACCTTCGTTGAGTTTGATAAACTCTTGCTGGCTCCATTTTGGAGAAGGGGTTTGGCTTCCATGATTGAGAGTCAAGCTTATGACTATCTCCCTGATATGGCATCTAGCCAGGACGAGCTTAATAGACTGTTTGATTTAGAGACTGATTTTACTTTTGAATCCTCTGAACAAGCCTGGGCAGCTCTACTGTGGGCTTTGGAGATTGAAAATGCGCAGCCATTTTTGAAGGCTTGGAAGACCTCACGTCAATTTGCCAAGCAAGTTCAGGATTTGCTGACTATTTTGGCCTTGCGTGAAAAGGGAGAATTGAGCAAGCGCGATTGTTATCGCTTTGACTTGGATTTACTTTTACAGTCTGAAAATCTTCGTCAGGCCCAAGGAAAAGAAGTCAACCCACAAGCCATCACTGAAACCTACCAGAGCTTGACCATTCATGATAAGAAAGAAATTCAGATTAACGGTGGCATTTTGATCAAGGAATATGGTTATCAGCCGGGCCCAGACTTGGGAGAGATTTTAACAGAGATTGAATATGCTATTGTCGATGGAGAATTGGAAAATGACCGTCAAGCCATCCATGCTTATCTGAGGGAGAAAAAATGAGTGATTTTATCGTTGAAAAACTAAGTAAGTCCGTCGGTGACAAGACCGTTTTTAAGGATATTTCCTTTATTATCCATGATCTAGACAGAATCGGTCTAATCGGTGTCAATGGAACGGGTAAAACCACCCTTTTGGATGTCCTTTCTGGCGTTTCTGGCTTTGATGGGGATGTCAGTCCCTTTTCAGCGAAAAATGATTACCAGATTGGTTACTTGACCCAAAATCCTGATTTTGATGATAGCAAGACGGTCTTAGATACGGTTTTATCTAGCGACCTCAAGGAAATCCAGCTCATTCGTGAGTATGAACTCCTCATGCTCAACTATAGTGAGGATAAGCAGGCACGTTTGGAACGGGTCATGGCAGAAATGGACTCTCTCCAAGCTTGGGAAATTGAGAGTCAGGTCAAGACGGTTCTTAGCAAGCTGGGGATTCAGGACTTATCTACTCCAGTTGGAGAATTGTCAGGCGGTCTAAGAAGACGGGTCCAGTTGGCGCAAGTTCTTCTTGGCAACCACGACCTCTTGCTGCTGGACGAGCCGACCAACCATCTAGATATTGCGACTATTGAGTGGCTGACCCTCTTTTTAAAAAATTCCAAGAAGACCGTCCTTTTTATCACCCACGATCGCTATTTCCTAGACGCTTTATCAACACGTATTTTCGAGTTGGATCGAGCTGGATTGACGGAATATCAGGGAAATTATCAGGACTATGTTCGCCTTAAGGCGGAACAGGACGAGCGCGATGCAGCTTTACTCCACAAAAAAGAGCAACTCTATAATCAAGAATTGGCTTGGATGCGTAGACAACCGCAGGCGCGTGCGACTAAACAACAGGCTCGTATCAATCGTTTCCATGACTTGAAGAAAGAAGTTTCAGGTGGTGCTGCTGAGACAGACTTAACCATGAACTTTGAAACCAGTCGGATTGGGAAGAAGGTCATTGAGTTTCAGAATGTCTCCTTTGCCTATGAAAACAAGCCTATTTTGCAAGATTTTAATCTCTTGGTGCAGGCCAAAGACCGTATCGGAATTGTTGGAGACAACGGTGTTGGAAAATCAACCCTACTCAACTTGATTGCAGGAAGTCTTGAGCCGACTGAAGGACAAGTTGTGATTGGGGAAACCGTTCGTATTGCCTATTTCTCTCAGCAAATTGAGGGATTGGATGAGAGCAAGCGAGTTATCAATTACCTGCAGGAAGTGGCAGAAGAAGTCAAGACCAGTGGCGGTTCTACGACTTCCATCGCTGAGTTGTTGGAGCAGTTCCTTTTCCCACGTTCGACTCATGGAACCTTGATTGAGAAATTGTCTGGGGGAGAGAAAAAACGACTTTATCTCCTCAAATTGCTCTTGGAAAAACCAAATGTTCTTCTCTTGGACGAACCGACAAATGACCTAGATATTGCAACCTTGACAGTCTTGGAGAATTTCTTGCAAGGCTTTGCAGGTCCTGTCTTGACAGTTAGTCACGACCGTTATTTCTTGGATAAGGTAGCGACCAAGATTCTCGCTTTTGAGGATGGTAAGATTCGTCCTTTCTTTGGTCATTACACCGACTACCTTGATGAAAAGGCCTTTGAAACAGATATGGCCAATCAAGTGCAAAAGGCTGAAAAGGAAAAAGTAGTCAAGGTTAGAGAAGACAAGAAACGCATGACCTATCAAGAAAAGCAGGAGTGGGCAAGTATCGAAGACGATATTGAAGCTTTGGAAAATCGTATCGCTGCTATTGAAGAGGAAATGCAGGCTAACGGCTCTGACTTTGGCAAACTAGCGACTCTTCAAAAAGAACTGGATGAGAAAAACGAAGCACTCCTTGAAAAATACGAACGCTATGAGTATCTCAGTGACTTTGATAGTTAAAAGAATAGAAAAATCCCGTCTCATGACAGGATTTCTCTATTCTTTTTTGGTCTCTTGATGAAAGACATTTTGCCAAGTTTCGTGGCGACGCCAGATACTGGTGTGGACAATTCCGTCCAATTCATAGCAGATGAGTTTGGTCTTTTGACTGATGGAAGTGATTTGGATGTCCTTGATAGCAGAATTTAAGTCTTTTTCCGCTTTATAGGCCTCTTTATCCATCTGCTCTCCATCTTGACGAATATAAACAAAATCGTCAGCCAAGAGTTCTTCCAGTTGATTTCCCTGATCAATCAATTGTTCACGCATAAGCAATTTTTTGTAGACATTGTCTAAAATCTCATCCTCAGGGATAGGTGCTGGCTCGATATGGACATCGGTATCAAAGACGCCAAAACGTTCTTCCAGCATAGACTCGACCTGATCCGCAATCTCGTGGCTTTCATAAACCGACAAGTCAGGATTCATTTCTAGCGTAATATCAAGGTAGATATTGCTACCGTAGGTACGACCTCTTTGCGACTTAACCTTGCTGATTTTGGGAATTTCCATGATAGCCTTTTGGTAGTCCTCGAGCAGACGGTCATCAAAGCCATCCGAAAGGCTAAAGGAAGACTCGATGAAGATATCATAGGCAGTTTTCAAGATAAAGAAAGTGATGATAATGGCAACCAGTTTATCCACAATGGGATAATTGAAACTGCTAGCCAGGATTGCAATGGTAGTACCAAGTGAGGTGACAGCATCAGAAAGATTGTCCTTGGCTGCTGCCTTTAGTGCCTTGGAGTTGGATTTCTTACTGAGGCGAGTATTGTAGAGATAAACTACAAACATAATCGCTGCAGAAATGATTCCTAGAGTTGCACCCAGAGGGTCAATGACTGTTTCTTCACGACTGAGAATCTTTTGAATGGTATCCCTTAGTACATCAAAGCCAACATAGAACATGATAATAGAAGTGACCAAGCTAGCCAAATCTTCAATCTTCCAGTGGCCAAAACGGTGGTCTCGGTCAGCAGGCTGGCGTGCCATCCGGATTCCAATCAAGAGGGCCACATTTCCAATGATGTCCGACACGTTGTTAAAACCATCGGCCACCAAACTGGATGAATGGAGGAGGTGCCCAGTTGCTAATTTGGCTGCAGACAAGATCAAATAGGTCGAAATACTGATAATGGCCCCACGCTCAGCTAATTTGAGATTTGAGATAGATTGCTTCATTCAACTTCCTTTCTAGTCACATAGCATTCTACCATTATACTGGTTTTCAAGGGAAAATTCAAATAAGGCAGTTTTTACTCTTTGAAAACTGTTCAAAATTTGGTATAATAGAACTACTCAAGGGAGTAGCTGGCAGAAACCTGCGATAGTGTCGTCATTCCGAATTTTATACTGAAAAGTATGCTTTCCGGCACTATCTTAAACAGCGAGACTTGTTATGACTAACAGGTCTCTTTTTGTTTGTCGTGAAAAGATACGATGAGGAAAAGAGAGTCTGTTTTGCACACAATGTCAAGGAGGAGACACATGTCAAAAGAACAAAAACGCCAAGCGTTTTACACTCAGAGTCCTGAAGAGGTCTTGAAGGCTGTGGATGCGACCGAGCAAGGTTTGTCATCAAGTGAGGCGGAAAAGCGCCTTGCCGAATTTGGCCACAATGAACTCGAAGAAGGAGAGAAACGATCAATACTGGTCAAATTCATCGAGCAATTTAAGGATTTGATGATTATCATCCTAGTTGCGGCAGCTATCTTGTCAGTCGTGACTTCTGGTGGGGAAGATATCGCAGATGCCATTATTATCCTAGCCGTGGTTATCATCAACGCTGCCTTTGGTGTTTACCAAGAAGGAAAAGCTGAAGAAGCTATCGAAGCCCTCAAATCTATGTCAAGTCCAGCTGCCCGCGTTCTTCGCGATGGTCATATGGCGGAGATTGACTCTAAAGAATTGGTACCAGGTGATATCGTCGCCCTCGAAGCAGGTGACGTAGTGCCAGCAGACCTACGTTTGCTAGAAGCCAATTCTCTTAAGATCGAAGAAGCAGCCTTGACAGGTGAGTCTGTTCCAGTTGAAAAAGACTTGACAGTCGAGCTTGCGACAGATGCTGGTATTGGTGACCGTGTCAATATGGCCTTCCAAAACTCAAATGTGACTTATGGTCGTGGTCTTGGTGTTGTTGTCAATACAGGTATGTACACGGAAGTTGGTCATATCGCTGGCATGCTCCAAGATGCAGATGAGACAGACACACCACTTAAACAAAACTTGAACAACCTTTCTAAGGTCTTGACTTATGCAATTTTGGTCATTGCCCTTGTTACTTTTGTAGTTGGTGTTTTCATTCAAGGGAAAAATCCACTCGGTGAGTTGATGACCTCTGTTGCCCTTGCCGTTGCAGCCATTCCAGAAGGTCTCCCAGCTATCGTAACTATCGTTCTTGCCCTCGGTACTCAAGTTTTGGCTAAAAGAAACTCTATCGTTCGTAAGTTGCCAGCTGTAGAAACTCTTGGTTCAACAGAAATCATCGCTTCTGACAAGACTGGTACGCTGACTATGAACAAGATGACCGTCGAAAAAGTCTTCTACGATGCGGTTCTACATGACTCAGCTGATGACATTGAACTAGGTCTTGAAATGCCCCTGCTTCGTTCAGTTGTCTTGGCCAATGATACGAAAATTGATGTGGAAGGAAACTTGATTGGTGATCCAACCGAAACAGCCTTTATCCAATATGCTTTGGACAAGGGCTACGATGTCAAAGGATTTTTAGAGAAATATCCTCGTGTGGCTGAGTTGCCATTTGATTCTGAACGTAAGCTCATGTCAACAGTTCATCCACTTGCAGATGGACGCTTCCTCGTAGCTGTTAAAGGTGCGCCAGACCAACTCTTGAAACGTTGTGTTCTTCGTGATAAGGCTGGGGATATTGCTCCGATTGATGAGAAGGTTGCAAATCTCATCCATACAAACAACTCTGAAATGGCTCACCAAGCCTTGCGTGTCCTTGCTGGTGCTTATAAGATTATTGACAGCATTCCAGAAAACCTTATTTCTGAAGAGCTTGAAAATGATTTAATCTTTACTGGTTTGATTGGGATGATTGACCCTGAACGTCCTGAGGCAGCTGAGGCTGTTCGTGTGGCTAAGGAAGCGGGAATTCGTCCAATCATGATCACAGGTGACCATCAAGACACTGCAGAAGCTATTGCTAAACGTTTGGGAATCATTGACGCAAATGATACAGAAGGACATGTTTTAACTGGTGCTGAGCTCAACGAACTATCTGATGAAGACTTTGAAAAAGTCGTTGGTCAATACTCTGTTTATGCCCGTGTGTCTCCAGAACACAAGGTTCGTATCGTCAAAGCTTGGCAAAAACAAGGTAAGGTCGTTGCCATGACAGGTGACGGTGTCAATGATGCTCCGGCTTTGAAAACAGCCGATATCGGTATCGGTATGGGAATCACTGGTACAGAGGTGTCTAAGGGGGCTTCTGACATGATTCTTGCAGATGATAACTTTGCAACTATTATCGTTGCAGTGGAAGAAGGACGTAAGGTCTTCTCAAATATTCAAAAGACTATTCAGTACCTACTTTCTGCCAATACTGCTGAAGTATTAACCATCTTCCTATCTACCTTGTTTGGTTGGGACGTCTTGCAGCCAGTTCATCTTTTGTGGATCAACTTGGTAACAGATACCTTCCCAGCTATCGCTCTTGGTGTTGAGCCAGCTGAGCCTGGTGTCATGAACCATAAACCACGTGGACGCAAGGCAAGCTTCTTCTCAGGTGGTGTTTTGAGTTCTATTATCTATCAAGGTGTACTCCAAGCAGCTATTGTTATGAGTGTTTATGGTCTTGCCCTTCTTTACCCAGTTCACGTGGGTGACAATCATGCCATTCACGCAGATGCCCTTACTATGGCCTTTGCAACACTTGGTTTGATTCAGCTCTTCCATGCCTACAATGTGAAATCTGTTTACCAATCCATCTTGACAGTTGGACCATTCAAGTCTAAGACCTTCAACTGGTCTATCTTGGTATCCTTCATCCTTCTCATGGCAACAATCGTCGTAGAACCACTTGAAGGAATTTTCCACGTAACCAAACTAGACTTGTCTCAATGGAGAATCGTCATGGCTGGAAGCTTCTCAATGATTATTATCGTCGAAATTGTCAAGTTTGTTCAACGTAAACTTGGCTTTGATAAGAATGCGATTTAAGGGAGGTTTCGGATGTCAGCTTATCAATTACCGACCGTATGGCAGGATGAAGCTAGTAATCAAGGAGCCTTTACAGGATTAAATAGACCAACAGCAGGTGCCCGTTTCGAACAAAACTTGCCAAAAGGAGAACAAGCTTTTCAACTGTATTCGCTGGGAACACCAAATGGTGTGAAAGTCACTATCTTATTGGAAGAATTACTAGAAGCTGGTTTTGAGCAAGCGGCTTACGACTTGTATAAGATTGCTATTATGGATGGGGATCAATTCGGTTCAGACTTTGTAAAGCTTAATCCAAATTCAAAGATTCCAGCCTTGTTGGACCAGTCAGGGACTGAAGAAGTGAGAGTCTTTGAGTCTGCTCATATTCTTCTATACCTTGCTGAGAAATTTGGAGCCTTTTTACCAAGTAATCCTGTGGAAAAGGTAGAAGTTTTAAATTGGCTATTCTGGCAAGCAGGTGCTGCACCTTTTCTAGGTGGGGGATTTGGCCACTTCTTTAATTATGCTCCTGAAAAATTGGAATATCCAATTAATCGTTTTACGATGGAAGTGAAACGTCAGTTGGATTTATTGGATAAGGAATTGGCTCAGAAACCGTATATTGCTGGAAATGACTATACGATTGCAGATATCGCTATCTGGTCTTGGTATGGACAGTTAGTTCAAGGAAAACTTTACCAAGGTTCTGCAAAATTTTTAGATGCCTCAAGTTATCAGAATCTAGTAAACTGGGCAGAAAAAATTGCCAACCGTCCAGCTGTTAAGCGTGGTATGGAAGTAACTTATAAAGAAATTAAATAGCAAAAAAAGTCATCTTCGGATGGCTTTTTGTTACAGTTGAGGGAAAGGGCTTGCAGTTATCGGCTTTTGTGCTATAATTGCTATAATATAGTAAAAAGTAAGTGGAGTGTGAGGAAGTGGAGAAGAAAATTGTAAAGGATATTTTGTTTTTATCTCAGGTGTCTCAGCCGGCAAGTCAGGAAGACCTTTATCTTGCTAGAGATTTGCAGGATACGCTTTTAGCAAATCGTGAGACTTGTGTCGGTCTGGCTGCCAATATGATTGGGGTGCAGAAGCGCGTGATTATCTTTAATCTTGGCTTGGTTCCTGTGGTCATGTTTAACCCAGTGCTCCTGTCCTCTGAAGGAGTTTATGAGACAGAGGAAGGTTGTTTGTCCTTGACAGGTGTGAGACCTACTAAGCGTTATGAAATCATAAGGGTTGCCTATTGTGACAGCAAGTGGCAGGAACAGACCATTACTTTGACAGGCTTCCCGGCTCAGATTTGCCAGCATGAACTGGATCACTTGGAAGGACGAATCATTTAGGAGGAAAGCAAATGAAACGAATAGTCTTTGAACTTATTTTTATCGCAACGACCTGGTATATCTTTTTACCGCCTCTTAACCTGACCAGCTGGGAATTTCTCTTTTTCCTCTGTGGGCATTTGCTGGTTGTAGCAATCTTATTTGGCTTTGGCAAGGGAATCAATCTGGTCAAAACAGTTCATGTGCGCCACGGCAAGGCGGAAGCTGCCTTAAATCTTGAGGGTTTCAAAATCAATCGGTTAGGGAAAATCCTTTTAGCTTCTATTGGAGGAATTCTTCTCTTAGCAGCCTTGGTTTCCTTGGTAACTTCTAGCATTTTTCAGGCTAAAAATTATGCCAATGTAGTCACGGTTACGGAAAAAGACTTTACTGATTTTCCTAAGACTGATACCAGTAAGGTTCCTATCTTAGATAGAAGTACCGCTGAAAAAATTGGGGACCGCTACTTGGGTTCCCTAACAGATAAGGTGTCGCAGTACGTAGCGGCAGATACCTATACCCAATTGACAATTGATGGGAAGCCTTATCGGGTTACACCACTAGAATATGCAGACCCTATCAAGTGGTTTAACAATCAGGCCAAGGGAATCGGCGAGTATATCAAGGTGGACATGGTAACTGGTAATGCGGACTTGGTGGACTTGAAAACACCAATCAAGTATTCGGACTCGGAGTATTTTAACCGCGATGTTAAGCGTCACCTGCGCTTGAAGTACCCAACCAAGATCTTCAAAACTCCATCCTTCGAGGTGGACGATGAGGGCAATCCTTTCTATGTAGCGACGGTTTACCAAAAGCAATTTGGCTTAGCGGTTCCTCGTCCTGTTTCAGTCATTATCTTGGACGCCACAAATGGAGAGACCAAGGAATACAGCTTATCAGATGTTCCAGAATGGGTGGATAGGGTCTATCCAGCTGAGGAGACCATTGAGCAAATCAACTACAACGGCAAGTACAAGGATGGTTTCTGGAATGCCATGATTTCCAAGAAAAACGTGACCCAGACTACCAAGGGCTATAATTACTTGTCTATCGGCAATGACATCTACCTCTACACAGGTGTGACATCGGCCAATGCAGATGAAAGTAATCTTGGTTTCATCCTAGAAAATATGCGAACAGGAGAAATCACTAAGTACAGCTTGGCTTCTGCGACCGAAGAATCAGCCCGTGAATCAGCTGAAGGTGCTGTTCAGGAGAAATCCTACAAGGCAACCTTCCCAATCCTCATCAACCTCAATGACAAGCCTCTCTACATCATGGGCTTGAAGGACAATGCAGGCTTGGTCAAAGAGTACGCTCTGGTAGACGCAGTCGAGTACCAAAACGTTATCGTAGCTACGACAGTGGAAGAACTGCTCAGCAAGTATGCCAATAAAAACGACCTTGAGATTGACAATGCAACAACTGAAAGTATCAAGGGTGTGGTAGCAGACCTTAAATCAGCTGTTATCAAGGGCGACACCGTCTACTTTTTTAAAGTTGATGGTAAGATATACAAGGTTAAGGCCTCAGTATCCGATGACCTTCCTTACCTTGAAAATGGGAAAACCTTCGAAGGTCAAGTAGGAAAAGACAACTATCTTAAGACCTTTAAAGTTCAGTAAAGACAGCTTTATTTAAGAAGTATATGTTATAATAAGGTAAATTAAGACTAATGGAGGACAACAAATGGGTTTTTATGTGATGGTTGCTTCAATGCTACTCGGACTGCTCGCTTTGAAGATAGGTTTTTCTCAGTTCAAGGAGAAAAAAGATACATTCTTATCTATCTTAACAAGTTTAGCTGGCCTAGCACTTGTTCTCGTAGCTGTCTGGTTAGGATGGCCAAAATAAACAGAGGAACCTCGGTCAAACCGAGGTTTTTCAGATGAATTTCTTGGTAGTGGTAAAAAAATATGCTACACTATTAATATGAAAATTTTAATCCCAACAGCAAAAGAAATGAACACAGATTTGCCTAGTATTGAGCCAACTTCCTTAAGACCAGAAAGTCAGGCCGTGCTGGATGCCTTGGCCCTCTATTCTGCTAGTCGATTAGAGAGTTTTTACAAGGTATCAGCTGAGAAGGCGGCGAAAGAATTTCAAAATATCCAAGCTTTAAAAACGCAAACTGCTCAATACTACCCAGCCTTGAATCTATTTGATGGGCTCATGTACCGCCATATCAAGCGAGATAAATTGACCGAGGTAGAACAAGCCTATCTTGAAAATCATGTCTTTATTATCTCGGCTTTGTACGGTATTGTTCCAGCCTTGTCACCTATGGCACCTCACCGTTTGGACTTTTTGATGAAATTAAAAGTCGCTGGTAAGACTTTAAAGAGTCATTGGAAGGTAGCCTATGATGAGGCTATGAATGGTGAAGACCTAATTTTCTCCCTCTTGTCGTCAGAGTTTGAAACTGTGTTTTCTAAGGAAATCAGAGAAAAAATGGTGACCTTCAAATTCATGGAGGACAAGGGTGGTCAGCTGAAGATTCATTCAACCATTTCTAAGAAAGCGCGTGGTGCCTTCCTGACAGCCCTGATAGAAAATCAAGTACAGACGGTGGAAGAAGCTCGTCGCTTAAGCTTTGCAGGATTTGTTTACAGAGAAGACCTGTCCCAACCACAGGAATTGGTTTTTGTAAAGGAAGTATAGAAGATAGAAGAAAAGAGTTGGGGACAAAAGTCTAACCTTAAATATAAAAAGCGAACAAGCTAGTCTTCTGAGTGGCAGAAAAGTAGTCTTGTTCGCTTTTATTATGTTGGTTACTTGATCGCATTGACCAAATCTTGAGCTTGTTTTTCAAGTGAATTTAGGACTGTTTCTTCGAGAACCAATGTTCCGTCTGCCCAAGCAGAGTCGTTGACACGTGCAGCAGTGAAATCACCAATGACTTGTGTACGGATAAATGGCAAGAGATCTTTGTAAATAGCGAAGAGTTGATCGTGACCTGCATTGGCTACAGATGATACGGTGATAAACTTATCTTGAAGGGCAGAAGCGCCACGTGTATCAGACAAGTCAAGGGCACGAGATAGCCAGTCAAGCAAGTTTTTTACTGTACCAGGGATAGAGAAGTTGTAGACTGGAGAGAAAATCCAGATGGCGTCCGCAGCCAGAACTGCTTCACGAGCAGCCGCTACAGCTGGATGAGTTGGAACTTCCAAATCTTGGCTGAAGAGAGGAAGGGCTGAATAATCAAGATAGCTAACTTCCGCTTTACTAGCAAGTGCTTTCTCAGCTTCGAGGGCCATTTGATGGTTGAAAGAACCTTGACGTAGTGATCCGACGATAAATAATACTTTTTTAGACATGATGTGTCTCCTTTTTCTTAAATTCTCGAGAACTTTCTCGTTGTTATAAAATATATTACAACAAAACAAAAGGACTTGCAAGAAATTTGCTCAAAGATAATTAAAACTATAAAAGTGTAGAAACTCTAATCACTTGCGACTGGAATGCATTTGATTTTCGAAGAGTATTCTAATATTCTCTTGTAATATGATGACATAAGTGCTAAAATAAACAAGAAAACTAGCAATAGAAACCGCAGAACAGCTATTTTCCGGTATCATTTCATAAATAATTAAAGGAATAATAATGGCATTGAAGAATGCTTCTAAAAGGGGTGGAGATCATGTAAGACACAGATTAACAAGTGACGGACAAAAGAAATAATAATACACTTGTTAAGGAGAAAAGATGTTAATAAGAAATTATCGGAAAAATATTGGCCTGATGGCCGGAGTTGAGTTTTTTGCATTTCTAGGGATTACCAGTTTTTGGATTCTCTTTCTCAGTCAAAACGGCATGTCTCTTTGGCAGATTGGACTTCTGGAAAGTATTTTTCATACGACCAGTCTTCTCTGTGAAATTCCATCTGGTATGTTAGCTGACCGCTATTCCTATAAGACCAACCTTTATTTAAGTCGTATAGCAGGGATTGTGTCTTCTATTCTTATGTTGGCTGGGCAGGGAAATTTTTGGATTTATGCACTAGCAATGGCGGTGAGTGCCTTGTCTTATAATTTTGATTCAGGAACAAGCGCAGCAATGGTCTATGACTCGGCTGTGGAGGCTGGACTGAAGGAGCGCTATCTATCCATTTCAAGTTTCATATCAGGAGTGTCAGAAGGAACCCAGTCTTTGGGGACAGTGCTAGCAGGATTTTTTGTTCATGGTCAATTGCACCTGACCTACTATATCATGATTGCCACTTCTATCATAGTTCTTTTCCTGATTTGGATGCTGAAAGAGCCCAGTGTCAAAGTAGAAAAAGCTGATAGTGTGACCATGAAACAGATTATTTGGACTGTTAAGGATGAGTTGAAGAGAAATCCCATGCTTTTAAACTGGATGATTTTATCTCAGATTGTCGGAACACTCATGTATATGTTTTATTTTTACTATCAAAATCAGTTGCCAGATTTAAGTAGTTGGCAAATTTCAGCAGTTATGCTACTTGGTAGTCTCTTGAATATCGTCGCAGTCTATCTAGCGAGTAGGATTGGAAAGAACTATGCTGCCTTGAAGATTTTCCCTATTCTCGTCCTGCTGGCTGGAGTTACCTACCTGCTGTCCTACTTTGGGACACCTCTAATCTATATTCTGATTTATTTGATTAGTAATGCTCTGCATGCTCTTTTTAAGCCGATTTTTGACAATGATTTGCAAGAGCGGCTCCCAAGTGAAGTAAGGGCAACCATGCTGAGTGTCTACTCTATGATGTTTAGCCTGAGTATGATTGTCTTCTTCCCACTGACAGGGTGGTTGATTGACCATTTAGGCTTTGTGCTAACATTTCTTTATCTAGGATTCTTTTTAGTCATGATTAGCCTTCTACTGTCTGTCTTTTTAGGAAAAATGGCTAAAAGAATGGATGATAAAGTGATTCCATAAATCAAAAAAATTACGAAAACTTGAGTGCCAAGCTCAGGTTTTTTTATACGGTGATTTCGCTTGTGTCTATGCTTTTCTCTCTCGATTTTAAACAAGAAAAATCGGTTTGCTTTGAAGGAAGAAATAGAATTGGTTGCTTGTACTCAATGAAAATCAAAGAGCAAACTAGGAAGCTAGCCGCAGGTTGTACTGGAGTACAGCAAGGCGAAGCTGACGTGGTTTGAATTTGATTTTCGAAGAGTATTCTTATATTCACTTGTAATAAAGCCAGATAGATGGTAAAATAGACGAGTGAAAAAAAGACAAAAAAAAGCAAAAAATAATCTACTGTGGCAGTATGGTCTAGGGATGACGATTTTGTTTGTGGTTATCAGTGCTTCCTTTCTGTATCTGGTGTTTTTGGGTATGAAACCCTACCAAACAGCTAAAAGTGAAGGAGAAAAATTAGCTCAGCAGTATGCAGGATTAGAGCAGGCTGATCAGGTTGATTTATACAATGGCTTGGAATCCTATTACAGCGTTCTTGGTCGTAATAAACAGCAAGAAGCACTTGCTGTCCTGATCGGAAAAGATGACCATAAGATTTACGTTTATCAGCTAAATCAAGGTGTTTCACAAGAAAAAGCAGAAGCTGTTTCTAAGGAAAAAGGAGCTGGCGAGATTGACAAGATTACCTTTGGTCGTTATCAAGACAAACCAATCTGGGAAGTCAAGTCAGGATCTGATTTTTATCTAGTAGATTTTGAAACAGGAGCATTGGTCAATAAGGAGGGCCTATGAAACTATCCAACCGTGTTTTAGAAATGGAAGAAAGTGTTACTTTAGCTAGTGATGCGAGAGCAAAAAAATTAAAAGCTCAAGGTAAGGATGTCCTTTTCTTGACCTTGGGACAACCAGATTTTCACACTCCTGAAAATATTCAGGATGCAGCAGTTAAAGCTATTCGAGAAGGACAGGCTTCCTTCTATACAGTAGCTTCAGGCCTACCAGAATTAAAAGCTGCGGTGAATACCTACTTCGAGCGCTACTATGGCTATTCTGTCGCAAGTAACGAGGTTACCTTTGCTACAGGTGCCAAGTTCTCCCTCTATACTTTCTTTATGGCTGTAATTAACCCTTTAGATGAGGTTATTATTCCAACTCCATACTGGGTTAGTTATGGAGACCAGGTCAAGATGGCAGAAGGGATTCCAGTCTTTGTTCAAGCTAAAGAAGACAATGATTTTAAAGTCACGGTGGATCAACTAGAACTAGTTAGGACAGATAAGACAAAGGTTTTGGTTCTCAATTCACCATCTAATCCGACTGGTATGGTTTATACTCGTGAAGAATTACTTGCTATCGGAAATTGGGCAGTTGAGCATGACATTCTGATCTTAGCAGATGATATATACGGTCGCCTTGTTTATAATGGAAATGAATTTGTTCCAATCTCAAGTCTATCAGAAGCAATTCGTAAGCAAACCATTGTTATCAACGGTGTATCTAAGGCCTATGCCATGACGGGTTGGCGAGTTGGTTATGCGGTAGGTGATCCGGAAATCATTGCAGCTATGAGTAAATTGACAGGACAAACAACTTCAAATTTGACATCTGTTTCTCAATATGCGGCTATCGAAGCCTTAACAGGACCACAGGATTCTGTTGATATCATGCGTAAAGCTTTTGAGGAGCGTCTCAATACCATTTATCCGCTATTATGTGAGGTCCCTGGTTTTGAAGTTGTTAAGCCACAAGGAGCCTTCTATCTCTTTCCAAATGTTAAAAAAGCCATGGAGATGAAAGGTTATACGGATGTGACTGACTTTACAACAGCTATTCTTGAGGAAGTTGGTTTGGCACTCATAACAGGAGCTGGCTTTGGAGCGCCAGAAAATGTGCGCCTCAGCTATGCGACAGATCTAGACACACTTAAAGAAGCAGTTAAACGCTTGAAAGCATTTATGGAAAAATAAAAAAGAAAAGGAAAAATAATGACAAAACGTGTAACGATTATTGATGTAAAAGACTATGTTGGTCAAGAAGTGACGATTGGAGCTTGGGTTGCCAACAAATCAGGAAAAGGGAAAATCGCCTTCTTGCAATTGCGTGATGGAACAGCCTTCTTTCAAGGTGTAGCCTTTAAACCAAACTTTGTCGAAAAATTTGGTGAAGAAGTAGGACTTGAGAAGTTTGATGTTATCAAACGTTTGAGCCAAGAAACGTCTGTCTATGTGACAGGTATTGTCAAAGAAGATGAACGTTCTAAGTTTGGCTATGAGTTGGACATTACAGACATCGAAGTGATTGGTGAATCTCAAGATTACCCAATCACACCAAAAGAACACGGAACAGACTTTTTGATGGATAACCGTCACTTGTGGCTACGCTCTCGTAAGCAAGTAGCGGTGATGCAAATCCGTAACGCTATCATTTATGCGACTTATGAGTTCTTTGATAAGAACGGCTTCATGAAGTTTGATAGCCCAATTTTGTCAGGAAATGCGGCAGAAGACTCAACTGAACTCTTTGAAACTGACTATTTCGGAACTCCAGCCTACTTGAGCCAATCAGGTCAGCTTTACCTAGAAGCAGGTGCGATGGCTCTTGGTCGTGTCTTTGACTTTGGTCCAGTATTCCGTGCTGAAAAATCAAAAACACGCCGTCACTTGACTGAGTTCTGGATGATGGATGCTGAGTACTCATACTTGACACACGATGAGTCACTTGACTTGCAAGAAGCTTATGTAAAAGCTCTTCTACAAGGTGTTCTTGATCGTGCGCCTCAAGCCTTGGAAACCTTGGAACGTGATACAGAGCTCTTAAAACGCTACATTGCAGAGCCCTTCAAACGTATCACTTACGATCAAGCCATCGACCTCTTGCAAGAGCATGAGAATGATGAAGATGCTGACTATGAGCATCTTGAGCATGGTGATGACTTTGGTTCACCACATGAAACTTGGATTTCAAACCACTTTGGTGTGCCAACATTTGTCATGAACTACCCAGCAGCCATCAAGGCCTTCTACATGAAACCAGTTCCTGGAAATCCAGAGCGCGTGCTTTGTGCAGACTTGCTTGCTCCAGAAGGTTATGGAGAAATCATCGGTGGTTCTATGCGTGAGGAAGACTACGATGCCCTTGTCGCTAAGATGGATGAACTTGGTATGGACCGTACAGAGTACGAATTCTATCTTGACCTTCGTAAATACGGTACAGTTCCACACGGTGGATTTGGTATCGGTATCGAACGTATGGTAACCTTCGCAGCAGGAACAAAACACATCCGTGAAGCCATTCCGTTCCCACGTATGTTGCACCGTATTAAACCGTAAAAATATAATAGTAAAATAGGATAGATAAAACTCCTTGGAATCATAAAAATGCATAGTATCAGGTATTAAAAATTTTGATATTATGTGTTTTTTTGATAAAAAATTATTATATTTTCCTCTCAATTGATTTTTTTAACCAGTCTCATTTACAATCCTATAATGTTAGATGTTTCAAACAAAGTATTTGAAATTTTATTTTTTAAATGTTATACTAATAATTAGTTACTTAGGCTCAAAATAGTGTCTAATCAACTCTCTCTACTAACGTATAGTAATTCAGTCTTTATTTGTATGTACAGACATGTGTATATGTATAGAATAAGTGTGACGTTTCGAAAATAGAGGTGACTGTCCGTTTCCTCTTTAGGTAATCCTTAGGATATATCTATCTAACGTTTGCACTTTTTATGTGACATCAGAAAGATCTACAATTTTAACTGAATGGCTATTAGTATGAGATAGAAAGATTGGCCAGGAGTTAGGTATATAGAAAAAAATAATTTTATAAAAGGAGGTTGTAACTCTAAATGAAGGGGAAACAACAAGATTTTAGAACGGAAAAGTATATTCGTTATGGTATTCGTAAGTATAGCTTTGGAGCGGCATCAGTAGCGATTGCTGCTGGTTTAATGTTCTTGGGAAATGGAGCAGTTGCAGCTACTGAACAAAATCCAGTTTCAGACTCTAAAGAAAATATTCAAAAAGTAGAAAATGCTTCTCCAGAATTAGGAGCAAGTACTATTCAGTTGACAGAAAAGACAGCTGAAACACCTAAGAAAGAAGAAGTTCAAGTAAATAAGTCACTTCTTGAAACGAGTATTTCAAATTTAGAGACTGCATTATCAAATGCTAAGTATGCGGATGCCTCAGTTGTAGCCAATGCTCGTGAAGCCTTAGCTACTGCGAAAGCTGTTTTGGCAAATGAAACTGCCAAGCAAGAAGAGATAAATATTCAAAAAGATATTCTTTCTTCATTGAAAACAGTTGTAACAGAATCAAACAAGCTAGGATTAGAAACAAAAGAGGCTGATAAAGATAAGGCGGCAAAAGAAGAAGCAGAAAAAAGCATCACACCAACAGAAAAATCTGTTTCTGCTGCAACAACTATCTTGACACAAGTTTCTTCAGAAGCTGATGTAACTAATACACTTGCTGCTACAGAACTTCGTAAGAAAGAAGTATCAGAAGAAAATAGAGTAGCAGTTGAAGCAGCGGTTGCTAAAAACCAAGCGGTACTTAACGAATCAAAAGTACTTTTAGCTGACAAGAGCATTACAAAGGAACAAGTAGATGCTCAATTAGAACGTTTAAATGAATCGATTCTTGCAGTCTACAGTGAACTGAAAAAAGCAGGAATTGGTCGTGACGGTAAATTTGAGGTAGTTTTAGCAGATTTAGCTGAAAAAGTTGACGAAGCGCCATTAACTGAAGCTCAACAAGCTGATCACTGGAAAAAATATGCTGATAAAAACACTGAACGCTTAAAACACCAAATTAAATGGTTTGATATCACAAGTAAAACAGCAGTCGTTGAAAATCTTGGTGACGGTGGAAAACTAAAAGTTGGAACCAAGTTCAAGCAAGAATTGACTCCTGGATATGTTGTGGAAATGGAAGTTACAGCCTTAAAACCATTTAACTCAACTGACGTTTATAAAGAACGTGGTGGAGCAGGATATGATGCGAATGCTAAAAACGTTTATTCAGATGGAACTGAAGCAGAAGTTAAAGTTGTTCGTCAAGGTGGATATTCTGTTGCGAAAACAAATGGAATTGATACAGGTGGTACGACAGTAATCCAATCTGTAAAAAATGGAGCAAACGTTGGGGTAGAATTCAAAGTTAAAGCAACTTTAAATGGTAAAGAAGTACCAGCGAACGTTGTATTTGCTACAGGGGAAGAAGCGGGTTCATCTGAGATTGAAATCTACAAAACCGATGGGGATGGATTCGAATTAGTTACTGAATTATCGAATACAAACTATCGAGTACCAACTGCTCGTTCTTATACTGCAGAAACTTATGATAACCGTTATAACTTAAGTCCAGTAGGAAATGGTCAAGGTCGTCAATTAGGACAATCTTACTCTATCGAAGGAAAAGGAAAAACAGCCTTTGAACCATTTATCGCTGATAAAGCAAAAGGTTTCCGTTCAACAGAAATTACTGAAGAAACAGTATCTACTGTAACAGATAAAGATGGAAAAGTGTATAGTGATGGTTTAGGAACACAAGTATTTGGACCAGCGGTTACTCACCGTGATTCTGGTATGTCTACACCAGTTGTGTTAACACGTAATGCTAAAAACCTAGGGGTTTATATCCTATCAAGTGGTCAACAAGGGGCTATGTTCGGATTCATGGTATTAGACGAAGGGGATGCTCCAGCCTCTTATGGTAAAGTAGGTCACGCTATCGCAAAAGGTGCTGGAATTACTCAACCATACTTAGGTGCAAAAGAGCCAGATGTTGATATCCGTACGGAGAAAATTACAGATGAAACAGCCTTCAAATATGATGATGTGAACGGTGAAGGCGGAGACGAAGGTGCTCGCCAATTAATGGGTGATAAAGTAGCTCAAGGCGACAACTACAAATTGAAAAAAGTTAACGCTGGAACTTACTCAATGACATTTGACGCTCACTTAGGTGGCGGTAAAAATGCATTCGTAAATGGATGGATTGACTTTAACGGAAATGGTAAATTCGATGAAAACGAAGGTGCTGGAGCTGTTGAAGTAACAAAAGATGGAGAAGTAACACTAACTTGGACAACTCCTGTTCAAAACGTAGATGTAACTGCGACTAAATTAGCAACTCGTTTACGTATCGCAAATGATAAAGCAGATGTTAAAGAAGCGACAGGAATTGCCTACTCTGGGGAAGTAGAAGACTTCCAAATCCAACAAACAATTCCACCACGTGGTACAAAAGAAGAAACGTACGATATTCAAGGTGCAACTCAAAATTCAACTATTAAATTCAACGCTTATGGAAATAAGGATTATAATTTCGAAGAAAAAGCAGCTATTGATGAAACAGTGAAACCACAAATCGTTAAACCTGATGGTTCAGTTGTGACGGATGCTGAATTAGTAGATGGTTACTATGTAGTACCAGGACAAGGTAAATATAAAGTTACAGCTAAAGGAAAAGACGTTAGCGTAGAATTCGTTCCAGAAGCTACATTCGTTGGAGATGCAGATGGTATTACAATCCGTCGTACAGATACGAACGGTGCTACAACTGGATGGGGTAAAATTGGTAAACCAATCGTCAACGGTGAAGGAAATAACGGAGACCAATTAACATTAATCAGTGAACAAGTAACACCAGAAGGCGCTTCAGAAAAAGGTTCAATGGATGGACGTTATATCCCTCACGTAATGAAACGTGAAATCGTAGATGGAAAAGAGAAATCTAACGATATTCAAGGAGCGAAACAAACAAGAACTCCTGAATTCAAAGATACTGCGAATAACAAGATTACTCCTTCAGAAGAATTCCCAGCTAAGTTAGTGGATCCTAAGACAGGAAATCCAACAGATGAAACTGAAATTCCAGCTACAAAAGATGGTAAAACAATCGGTACTTACACGATTACACCTACAACAGGAGAAGTAGTATTCACACCAAATAAAGACTTCACAGGCGATCCAGACCCAGTTAAAGTATCATTTACAGGTAAAGTTGGGGTAGACAAAGATGGAAACCCAGTAACTTCAACAGGTACAGTAACTTACCAACCAACAGTTAAACCAGTAACACCAACTGCAGAAGGTGGAGAAACGACTAAACCTCAAGGTGAAACTCAAGAACAAGAAATTACATTTACAGCAGGTAAAAACACTGTTACTTACTTAGATAAGAACGATAACCCAGTAGAAGTTGAAAAATCAGTTCCAATGAATCCTGATGCTTACACATTATTAGGTGAAGATGGACAACTAGCTACTGAAGTTCCAGCGAAAAAACCAGATGGAACAGTAATTGGGACATATACATTAACAGTAGTGGATGGAATACCAACAGCTGTATTTACACCAACAGATAAAACTTATGTTGGACCAGTTCTTCCAGTAACAATCCAAGGGGAAGATGAAAATGGTACAAAAGCAACTGCTAAGTACACACCACATATCACACCAGTAGAACCAACAGCACAAGAAGCAGAATCTACTGCAAAACAAGGGGATACTCAAAAAGGAAAACCTACATTCACACCAGGTTCAGAAAATTCAACAATGAAACCTGAAACATTAACGTTAGTGGATGACAGTGGAAACCCAGTTGAAACATTACCAGCAACAGATAAAAATGGTAATAAAGTAGGAGATTACACAGTAGATAAAACTACAGGAGAAGTAATCTTCACACCAACGAATAAAACATATGCAGGTCCAGTATTACCAGCCCGTGTTCGTATGCAAGACTCAAACGGAACACCAGCAGAAACAAACTATACTCCAAACATCGTTCCAGTAAGACCACAAGGGCAACCAGCTGAATCAAAAGCTCCTCAAGGACAAACTCAAGAAGGAACAGTATCATTCACTGGAGGAACAGTTACAGTAAATGGTAAAGAAGAAACTGTTGCGATTCAAGAAGGAACTGCAAGACTATTAGATCAAAATGGTAATCCATTAGAACCAACTGCGAAACAAGACGTAATGGGACCAGATGGTAATAAGATCGGGGAATACTCAATCGACCCAACTACGAATAAAGTAACGTACACACCAACTGATTTACAATACACTGGTAAAGTACCAGCAGCAGTTGTTCAAGCGTTAGACGTAAATGGAACACCTGCGGTTACAACTTATACACCAAGTATTATTCCAGAAACACCAACTGCAGAAGAAGCAACTTCTATCAAACCTCAAGGACAAGTTCAAAAGGGAACAGTAACATTCACAGCAGGGTCAGAAGTAACACCAATCGTTACAAGTAAAACGACATTATTAGACGAAAACAATCAACCAGCTGAAGAAGTTCCAGCTAAGAGTCCAGAAGGTAAAGTAATTGGTAAATATACATTAAATAAAGATACTGGTGAAGTAACCTTTACTCCAGATCCAACAGTACCGTATGCAGGCGATGTAGTTCCTGTATCAGTACGTGGAGAAGATACAAACGGTTCACAAGTTACAACAACTTACACACCATCGATTATTCCAGTTAACCCAAGTGCAAATCCTGCTAAATCAGAAGGACCACAAGGGGTAGAACAATCAGGAACTGTTGAATTTATTCCAGGTAACCCAAATAAAGAACCAGAATCACCAGCTCCAATCGTTAAATCTACCATTAAGTTACTAGATAAATCAGGAAATGAAGCTGAAACAGTAACGGTTACTAAAGACGGTAAAGAAATCGGAGTTTACTCATTAGTTAAAGATGAAAATGGAGTACCAACAGGTGAAGTGAAATTCACACCAACAGATAAAACGTATGTTGGAGAAGTTGAACCAGTAACAGTACAAGCAAAAGATACAAATAGTACTGTAGCGAAAACAACTTACACACCTAAATTTACTGGGGTAACACCAACAGGAACACCTGTAGAATCAACAGGAATCCAAGGTAAAACTCAAGAAGGTACACCAACATTCACAGCAGGTGACGTGAAAGTACCAATCAAGATTGATGAAACTCAACCAGCGACATTCTATAATCCTGTTACAAAAGAACCAATCGCAGAAACTGAAATTCCAGCTACTAAAGATGGAAAAGAAGTTGGTAAGTACAAAATTGATCCAAAAACTGGAACAGTAACATTCACACCAAATAAAGACTTCACAGGAACACCAGATCCAGTGACAGTACAAGCAAAAGATGCGAATGGAACACCAGCAACGGCTACTTATACACCAACAGTAACACCAGTAACCCCAACAGGAACACCTGTAGAATCAACAGGAATCCAAGGTAAAACTCAAGAAGGTACACCAACATTCACACCAGGAAACAGCGAAGTGCCAATCACAATTACAGATGAGCAACCAGCGACATTCTATAATCCTGTTACAAAAGAACCGATTACAGAAACTGAAATTCCAGCTACTAAAGATGGAAAAGAAGTTGGTAAGTACACAATTGATCCAAAATCAGGAAAAGTAACATTCACACCAAACAAGGACTTCACAGGAACACCAGATCCAGTGACAGTACAAGTAAAAGATGCGAATGGAACACCAACAACAGCGACTTACACACCAACAGTTACACCTGTAACACCAGAAGGAAAACCTGCAGAATCAACAGGAATCCAAGGTAAAACTCAAGAAGGTACACCAACATTCACAGCAGGAAACCCAGAAGTACCAATCACAATTACAGATGAGCAACCAGCACAATTCGTAGTAGATGGAAAACCTGTAACAGAAAAAGAAATTCCAGCGAAAGATAAAGATGGAAAAGAAGTTGGTAAGTACACAATTGATCCAAAATCAGGAAAAGTAACATTCAAACCAAATAAAGACTTCACAGGTACACCAGTGCCAGCGACAGTACAAGTAAAAGATGCGAATGCAACACCAACAACGGCTACTTACACACCAACAGTTACACCTGTAACACCAACAGCAGAAGGTGATAAATCAACAGGACTTCAAGGAAAAGTACAAACAGGAACACCTAAATTTACACCAGGTAACCCAGAAGTACCAATGGACAATGAAGTACCAGCAACATTCGAAGATGGAAGTACTGTTAAAACAGTAGAAGGTGTTGGTAAATTCGAAGTTGCCAAAGATGGAAAAGTAACATTCACACCAGAAAAATCATTTACAGGAGAAGCACCAGCGGTAACTGTAAAACGTGTAGATAAGAATGGAACACCAGCAACAGCAACTTACACACCAACAGTAACACCAGTAACTCCAACATCTGAAGGGAAAACATCTGAAGGAGCTAAAGGTGAAGTTCAAACAGGAAAACCAACATTCACACCAGGAAATCCAGAAGTACCAATGGATGATGAAGTACCAGCAACATTTGAAGATGGAAGCACTGTTAAAACAGTAGAAGGTGTTGGTAAATTCGAAGTTGCCAAAGATGGAACGGTAACATTTACACCAGAAAAATCATTTACAGGAAAAGCACCAGCTGTTACTGTAAAACGTGTAGATAAGAACGGAACACCAGCAACAGCAACTTACACACCAACAGTTCGTCCTGATACTAAGTTTGTAGTAGTAGGAAAAGATGGAAAAGAAACAGAACTTATCCCATCTAAAGATGGAGAACAACCATCTGAACCAGTTCCAGGCTACAAAGTTGTTAAGACTGAAACAGATGAAAAAGGTAATACGAAACACATCTATGAAAAAGTAACAACTTCATTCAAGGATAAAGAAGGAAACGAAATTCCAGGATATCCAACAGAAGAAGGTACAACACCTAAGAAAGATAATATTCCAGGATATCGCTTCGTAGAAACGAAAACACTTCCAAATGGGGATACAGAACATGTCTACGAGAAGGTGAAAACTTCATTCAAGGATAAAGAAGGAAACGAAATTCCAGGATATCCAACAGAAGATGGAGACCAACCGAAGAAAGATATCCCAGGATACAGATTCGTAGAGACTAAGAAACTTCCAAACGGAGATGTGGAACACGTATACGAAAAAGTGAAAACTTCATTCAAGGATAAAGAAGGAAAAGAAATTCCAAACTATCCAACAGAAGATGGAGATCAACCGAAGAAAGATATCCCAGGATACAGATTCGTAGAGACTAAGAAATTACCAAACGGTGATATCGAACATATCTATGAAAAAGTTGTAACACCAACGCCTACTCCAACACCACAAAAAGAGGAGAAAGTGACTACTTATGTAGACGAAAAAGGAAATCCAATTCGCCCAACGAAAAATGGAGAGCATCCAAGTGAAAATATTCCAGAATTTGAACTTGTGAGAACAGAAAAAGATGCGAAAGGTAATGTACGTCATGTCTACCGTAAAGTGACAACACCAGAAACATCAATTATCACAACATTTGTGGACGAAAATGGTAACCCAATTCTTCCAAATGAAAATGGTGAAGTTCCAGCTAAAGATATCCCAGGATATGAATTAGTAAGAACAGAAAAAGATGCAAACGGAAATGTTCGTCATGTTTATCGTAAGGTTCAAGAAACAACACAAGAGCAACCAGCGCAACAAACAGCAGTGAAAGAAGCTGAAGGTAAACGCGAATTGCCAAATACTGGTACCGAAGCTAACGCTAGCCTCGCAGCGCTTGGACTCCTTGGAGCCCTAAGTGGATTTGGACTTCTTACTCGCAAGAAGAAAGAAGACTAAAAACGCATAGTTTTTAAGAAGATGATTCGTCATCTTCTTTTTTTATTTTAGTCTTTTTACTTGCGTAAAAAATTGTTTTCTAGTATAATAGTTTATTGTGAGCGAACCTCACTTACCCCTTGCAAAGTCTGGGGGTCATTAGACCAAAAGGAGGAACATATCAATGGCTAAATACGAAATTCTTTATATCATTCGTCCAAACATTGAAGAAGAAGCTAAAAACGCTTTGGTAGCACGTTTTGACTCTATTTTGACTGACAACGGTGCAACTGTTGTTGAATCAAAAACTTGGGAAAAACGTCGTCTTGCATACGAAATCAAAGATTTCCGTGAAGGACTTTACCACATCGTTAACGTTGAAGCAAACGACGATGCAGCTCTTAAAGAGTTTGACCGTCTTTCAAAAATCAACGCTGACATTCTTCGTCACATGATCGTCAAAACTGACGCGTAAGAAGGTAAACTATGATTAACAATGTTGTACTTGTAGGGCGTATGACACGTGACGCTGAGTTGCGTTATACCCCATCAAATGTAGCAGTTGCGACTTTTACTCTTGCAGTAAACCGTACATTTAAGAGTCAAAATGGCGAACGTGAGGCTGATTTTATCAATGTCGTTATGTGGCGCCAACAGGCTGAAAACCTTGCTAACTGGGCTAAAAAAGGCTCACTTATCGGGGTGACAGGTCGTATCCAGACTCGTAGTTACGATAACCAGCAAGGACAACGTGTCTACGTGACAGAGGTCGTGGCTGAGAATTTCCAAATGTTGGAAAGCCGTAGTGTGCGTGAAGGTCACACAGGTGGAGCTTACTCTGCCCCAACTGCAAACTATTCAGCACCTACAAATTCAGTACCAGACTTTTCACGTGATGAAAATCCATTTGGAGCAACAAATCCATTGGATATTTCAGATGATGATTTACCATTCTAATGGACAACTAAAATTATAAAGGAGAAAAAACATGGCTCAACAACGTCGTGGCGGATTCAAACGCCGTAAAAAAGTTGATTACATCGCAGCAAACAAAATTGAATATGTTGATTACAAAGATACTGAGCTTCTTAGCCGTTTCGTTTCAGAACGTGGGAAAATCCTTCCTCGTCGTGTAACAGGAACTTCAGCTAAAAACCAACGTAAAGTAACAACAGCTATCAAACGCGCTCGCGTAATGGCTTTGATGCCTTTCGTAAACGAAGATTAAAAAAGAGGTCCGGGTGGACCTCTTTTTCATGAGCTTGAAAACAAGAAAGCGAATTAAGACCCCAACGGGTCTTTTTTCACGAGATAGTTTTTTTCTGACCTTGGCGTGCTATAATGGTATAGAAAGAGTAAAGGTGGGTAAGTCAAAGATGAATTGTACGATTAGAAATATGATTAAGTCTGATATTGAATCCTTATCTCATGGATTTATGAATCAAGGTTGGCCTGGTAGAGAAGAAATCTTAGCTAGCTATTTTTGGGAGCAAGCAAGTGGCGACAGAGAAGTCTTGGTAGCGACTATGAATGGAGTAGTGGCAGGTTATATTACCATTTTGCCCTCTGCTAAACATGGTCCTTTTGCAGAAGTCTATCCAGAATTATCAGATTTTAATGTGTTTGAGCCTTTTCGAAATCAAGGGATTGGGAATCAACTGCTAGAAGAAGCAGAAAAACGAGTCAAGTTTGTTTCGAGTAAGGTCACTCTTGGTGTAGGTTTGCACTTGGGGTATGGTCCTGCCCAGAGATTGTATATTAAACGAGGCTATATTCCAGATGGTACAGGTGTCTGGTATCGAAATCAACCCTTGGAAATGAATGCAACTAGCCAAAATAATGATGATTTGGTTTTGTATTTAGTAAAGGAATTCGGATAAGAGACAAGGATTTTATTGGGGATGTGGGATTTCTCTACTTTATGGTATAATGGAAAGAGTTAGATTGAAAGAGGTAGTGAGATGGATGCCAAATTAAGATACAAGGCAAAGAAGATCAAGATTGTCTTTTTTGATATTGATGATACATTGCGAAATTCAAAGACAGGTTTTATTCCAGCTTCAATCCCAACTGTTTTTAAGCAATTACGTGAGAAAGGAATTTTGACAGGTATTGCTTCTGGACGAGGGATTTTTGGTGTCGTTCCGGAGATTCGTGAGCTCAAGCCTGACTTTTTTGTAACTTTGAATGGGGCTTATATCGAAGATAAAAAAGGTCAGGTCATTTATCAACATCAGATCGATAAGTCAGATGTTGAGGAGTATATCTCTTGGGCTAAGCAAGAAGTAATTGAGTATGGCTTGGTTGGGAGTCATGACGCCAAATTGTCGATTCGCACCGATATGATTAGTGAAGCTATTAATCCAATTTATCCTGATTTAGATGTGGATCCAGATTTTCATGAGAAAGAAGACATCTATCAGATGTGGACTTTTGAAGATAAAGGAGATGACTTGCACTTGCCTGACAGTCTCTCAGACAAACTTCGCATGGTTCGTTGGCATCAACATTCGTCTGATATTGTGCCGATTTCAGGCTCCAAAGCGACAGGTGTGGAAAAGGTTGTGGAACACCTTGACTTGAAACCAGAGAACGTCATGGTTTTTGGAGATGGCCTCAACGACTTGGAACTCTTTGATTACGCTGGTATCAGCGTTGCAATGGGAATTTCTCATGATAACATCAAAGAAAAAGCAGATTATATTACAAAAACATTGGAAGAAGATGGCATTTTTGATGCCTTAGAAGGATTTGGTATGGTAGAAAAAGAATTGCATTTCCCACAGGTAGACATTGAAACAGTAGAAGGTCCTATCGCGACTATTAAGACCAATCACGGAGACTTGCGTATCAAGCTTTTCCCTGAACATGCTCCTAAAACAGTGGCTAACTTTGTAGCTCTTTCAAAAGATGGTTACTATGATGGTGTCATTTTCCATCGTATTATCAAGGACTTTATGATTCAAGGTGGAGACCCAACTGGAACTGGTATGGGTGGCGAATCAATCTACGGCGAATCATTTGAGGATGAATTCTCAGAAGAACTTTACAATATCCGTGGTGCTCTTTCCATGGCCAATGCTGGTCCAAATACCAACGGCAGCCAGTTCTTTATCGTGCAAAACCAACACCTGCCTTATTCTAAGAAAGAAATCGCTCGTGGTGGTTGGCCAGAACCGATTGCGGAAATCTATGCAGAGCAAGGAGGAACTCCTCATCTAGACCGTCGTCACACTGTTTTTGGTCAGTTAGCTGATGAAGCTTCTTACTCTGTCTTAGATACCATTGCTGCTGTTGAGACAGGGGCTATGGACAAGCCAGTTGAAGATGTTGTGATTGAAACAATTGAAATCGAGGACTAAGATGAAAATCGGTGATAAGCTAAAGGGGCGTATTACAGGGATTCAGCCCTACGGAGCCTTTGTTGAGCTAGAGACGGGTGATACGGGGCTGATTCACATTTCAGAGATTCGAACAGGCTTTATTGAAAATATTCATGAAGCCTTGAAAGTCGATGAAGAGGTTCTGGTTCAGGTAGTGGATTTAGATGAATTTACAGGGAAAGCTAGTCTTTCTATCCGCACTTTGGAGGAAGAAAAGCACCAGTTTCCGAGACGGCGACGTTTTTCAAGCGACCGTTTTAACTACGGCTTTGCTCCTCTTAAACGAATGATGCCAATTTGGACCAAGGAAGCCCTTCAACATTTGAAGAATCAGAAGCACTAGTTAGAAATCTCTATCTTTTGTAATGTTAATATAAATTTGCTATAATAAGACCATGGAAGAAGAACAATTATTAAAATCAGGAGAGCGTATTAACCAGCTCTTTTCGACAGATATTAAAATCATTCAAAATAGAGAGGTTTTTAGCTATTCGGTGGATAGTGTTCTCTTGTCACGCTTTCCACGTTTCCCTAAGAAGGGATTGATTGTGGATTTCTGTGCTGGGAATGGAGCAGTAGGGCTTTTTGCCAGCACTCGTACCCAGGCACAGATTTTGGCTGTTGAGATTCAGGAGCGTTTGGCGGATATGGCTGAACGCTCTGTCCGTTTGAATTCTTTGGAAGAGCAGATGGAAGTCATCTGTGATGATTTGAAAAATATGCCTTCTCGTATACAGGGAAGTAAGGTGGATATGATTTTGTGTAATCCGCCCTATTTCAAGGTGGACCCTCATTCTAATCTGAACGAGAGTGAACATTATCTCTTGGCGCGCCATGAAATCACGACCAATTTGCAGGAAATCTGTCGTAGTGCTCAGAGCATTCTCAAGTCTAATGGGCGTTTGGCCATGGTTCATCGTCCTGATCGACTTTTAGATATCTTGGACAGCTTGCAACGACATAATTTAGCACCTAAGCGTCTGCAATTTGTCTATCCAAAAAAGGAAAAGGAAGCTAATATGCTCTTGATTGAGGCCATCAAGGATGGTTCAACAAGTGGCTTTAAGGTCTTACCACCTCTCATTGTTCACAATGATGATGGCTCTTATACGCCTGAATTCGAAGAGATTTATTATGGATCATAAGGCTTATATGTACGTGCTGGAGTGTCGTGATGGATCTTACTATACAGGCTATACGACTGATGTGAGAAGACGTCTCGCTGTCCACAATAGTGGGAAGGGAGCCAAATATACGCGAGCACGCTTGCCAGTCAAACTTATCTATGCTCAAGGTTTTGCCAGTAAGGAAGAAGCCATGTCGGCAGAAGCCCTTCTCAAGCGTAAGAAGAGGTCACAGAAGGAAAGATTTTTATCTGAAAATCAAGATAGAAATTTACTCAGTTATTTTGAAGAGTAGCGGGGAGTCCTTTGACTCCTCTTACTTTTGTCAAAAAGCGAAAAAAATGCTACAATAAAGAGAATAAACAAAATGAGGTATTATCATGTCTAAGATTCTAGTATTTGGTCACCAAAATCCAGACTCAGATGCCATCGGGTCATCTGTAGCCTTTGCCTACCTTGCAAAGGAAGCTTACGGTTTGGATACGGAAGCTGTTGCCCTTGGAACTCCAAATGAAGAAACAGCCTTTGTCTTGAACTATTTTGGTGTAGAAGCACCGCGTGTTATCACTTCTGCTAAAGCAGAAGGCGCAGAGCAAGTTATCTTAACTGACCACAATGAATTTCAACAATCTGTATCAGATATCGCTGAAGTAGAAGTTTATGGTGTTGTGGACCACCACCGTGTGGCTAATTTTGAAACTGCAAGCCCACTTTATATGCGTTTGGAGCCAGTTGGATCAGCATCTTCAATCGTTTACCGTATGTTCAAAGAACATGGTGTAGCTGTGTCTAAAGAGATTGCTGGTTTGATGCTTTCAGGTTTGATTTCAGATACCCTTCTTTTGAAATCGCCAACAACACACCCAACAGATAAAGTTATTGCTTCTGAATTAGCTGAATTGGCTGGTGTCAACTTGGAAGAGTATGGTTTGGCTATGTTGAAAGCTGGTACAAACTTGGCTAGCAAATCTGCTGAAGAATTGATTGACATCGATGCTAAGACTTTTGAATTGAACGGAAACAATGTTCGTGTTGCCCAAGTAAACACAGTTGACATCGCTGAAGTTTTGGAACGTCAAGCAGAAATTGAAGCTGCAATGCAAGCTGCTAACGCAGCAAATGGTTATTCTGACTTTGTCTTGATGATTACAGATATCGTCAACTCAAACTCAGAAATCCTAGCACTTGGTGCTAACATGGACAAGGTTGAAGCAGCCTTCAACTTCAAACTTGAAAACAATCATGCTTTCCTTGCTGGTGCTGTTTCACGTAAGAAACAAGTGGTACCTCAATTGACTGAAAGCTTTAATGCTTAAGATTTTGAGTGTCAATTCAAATTAGGAAATTCTAGTTTGAATTATATCGAAAGGAGTTTCGGCTCCTTTTTTTCTAGGAGTGAAGCATGTTAGAAAATGGAGATTTGATTTTTGTGAGGGATGATTCTGACATGGGACAGGCCATCCAGATTTCCACAGGCCACTATAACCATGTTGCTATTTATTTGGATGGGATGATTTACCACGCTAGTGGAAAGGCTGGTGTAGTCTGTCAGGGACCGGCAGACTTCTTTGAGTCCAATCATTTGTACGACCTCTATGTCTTCCCAGAAATGGATATCCAATCTGTGAAGGAAAGAGCTTGTAGACATCTGGGAGCTTCTTATAATGCTTCTTTCTATCCAGATGGAACTGGTTTCTACTGTTCTCAGTATATGGCAGAAATTCTCCCCATTTTTGAAACTATTCCTATGAAATTTGGGGATGGGGAGCAGGAGATTAGTGATTTTTGGAGAGAGTATTACAGAGAACTAGGTCTGCCTGTTCCTTTGAACCAAGCTGGGACCAATCCTAGTCAGTTGGCAGCATCGCCTCTGTTAGAATGTAAAGAAAGGAATCTTCATGATTCAGATTTTTAATCCATCTAGTTTGACGAGACAGCCATTTTTTGAAGAATTGATCTGCTATCTGGACCAGCATGAGGATGTGATTTTACGGGAAATCAAGACCCAATTTCCAGATGTAGCAGTTGATAAACTCATGGAAGAGTATATAAAGGCTGGCTTGATTCTACGGGAAAATAAGCGCTATTATCTCAATCTTCCTTTGCTTGAGTCGCTCGATAGTCTCGAACTGGATCAAGAGATTTTTGTCAGCGAAGCTAGTCCGGTCTATCAAGCCTTATTGGAGCAGACTTTTGAGACGGAATTACGAAATCAAACCAATGCAGCTATTTTAGTTGAAAAGACGGACTTTGCACGAACAAAAATGACCCTGTCCAATTATTTCTATAAGGTAAAACATCAGTATCCTTTGACAGAAAAACAACAGGAACTTTATGACATTTTAGGAGATGTCAATCCTGAGTATGCACTCAAATATATGACGACTTTTTTGTTGAAATTTCTCAAAAAAGACCAGCTTATGCAGAAACGTCGTGATATCTTTGTGGATAGTTTAGTTGTCCTAGGCTATATTGTCCAAAATGAAGACGGAAAGTATGAACTGACCGTCGATTTTGATAAGGAAAGATTAACTTTCTACTTGGCCTGATTTCTTATCTCTGAGCACATTGTTTGACTTTACTTAGTATTTGGTATAAACTATATGTAACCGGTAACACATATCGGAATAAAATTAAAGGAGACAATCATATGTCACTTGAAAACAAATTGGAACAAGCAACAGGCGCTATCAAAGAAGGATTTGGTAAAGTTACTGGGGATAGCAAGACTGAAGCAGAAGGCGCTGTAGAAAAGACAGTTGCTAAGGCAAAAGAAGTAGTTGAAGATGCTAAAGGTGCTGTAGAAGGTGCCGTTGAAGGTTTGAAAAACGCTTTTAAATAAAAATAGAAAAAATCAAGGGTTTCGTTTCCCTTGATTTTTTTACTATCTTATAAATAATTTTCTGCGACGGCTGCATCTCCTGGATAGGCTTCTTTCTTGCCCTGAACGATTTGGTAGCAATCGGCTCCCTTACCAGCGATAATGACAGCATCTAATGCTTGATTTGTGATAGCCATGGCTGCCTTGATAGCTTCTTGGCGATCCGCAATTTTTTCAACAGGATGATTGATGTAGCTACTAATTTCATCTGCAATGGCCATTGGGTCTTCATAGTTGGGGTCATCAGCAGTCAGAAAGACTTGAATCTCAGGGTGTTGATTGAGGAGGAGGCCAAAGTCCTTACGACGGCTTTCTCCCTTGTTTCCTGTCGAACCTAACACCAGAGCAATCTTTCCTGTTTGATGAGTCTCTACAACCTTGATTAGTTTTTTGAGACTGTCACCATTGTGGGCATAGTCGATGAAAACCTTGGCTCCATTTTTCTGGGTGAGGACTTCCATACGACCAGGAACTCGGGTTGCAGCGATTCCTTTTTTGATGTCCTCAAGACTTGCTCCGAGACGAAGACAAGCAAGTCCAGCAGCAACGGCATTTTCTTGGTTAAAGTGGCCAATGAGTTGAATATCATAATCTCCAGCGAGTTTACCCGTAGCTGAAAAGCTAAAGGCTTTGGAATTCTCGATTTGGTTGCTCGACTGACTACCGTAGAAATCATGGTCTTGATCTGCCACTTGTTCTTTCAAGACAGAAAAGTGGTCCATGTCACTGTTAATGATGACTGCTAGGCTATTTTCCATTAAGAGACGTTTGTGGTAGAAGTAGTCTTCAAAGCTAGGGTGTTCAATCGGGCCGATATGGTCGGGACTGATATTGAGGAAAACTCCCACATCAAAGGTTAGACCATAGACACGTTTGACCAGATAGGCCTGACTGGATACTTCCATGATGAGGTGGGTACGGTCATTTTGCACAGCTTGATTCATCATATCAAAGAGATCAATACTCTCAGGGGTTGTCAATGCTGACTTAAAGAAAGTCTTGCCATCTAGAGTTGTATTCATGGTCGACAACATTGCAGGGCGATTCCCTTGAGATAAGATGTTATAAGCGAAATAGGCTGCTGTTGTCTTACCCTTAGTACCAGTAAAGGCAAGGAGTTTGAGTTTTTTCTGTGGATTTCCATAAAATTCCATAGCTACCAAACTCATGGCTTTCTTGATATCACTGACGATAATAGCAGGAATACCAACTTCGTAGTCCTTTTCTGCGACATACCAAGTTAAGCCTTGTGTTATAGCAGAAAGAAGGTATTCTTTTTTAAAGGCAGCGCCTTTTGCGAAAAAAAGAGTGTCTTCTTTTACTTTTCGGCTGTCGTAACTAATGCTATCAAAAACAATTTTGCTGTAGTTATAGTGGTAATGACCTTGGTCAATAATTTCACGAAAAAGGCCATCTTTCTTTAATATATCTAATACGGTTTCAATCTTAATCATACTTTCTATTATAAACTTCAAGTCTGAATTTTACAAGTAACAAGGAAAAGTTTATAATGGAAGATGAGGAATTTTTCCTAGTTATTAAAATTAAATGAGGAATCTATGTCTAACGAAAACAATCACCAGCAGGCCCAGATGTTACGGGGGACTGCTTGGCTAACGGCTAGTAACTTTATCAGTCGTCTACTCGGTGCCATTTATATCATCCCTTGGTATATCTGGATGGGGTCTTATGCGGCTACAGCAAATGGTCTCTTTACCATGGGCTACAATATCTATGCCTGGTTCTTGCTGGTTTCAACAGCAGGGATTCCAGTTGCAGTGGCTAAGCAAGTGGCCAAGTATAATACCATGCGAGAAGAAGAGCATAGCTTTGCCCTGATTCGGAGCTTTTTGGGCTTTATGATAGGACTAGGTTTGGTTTTTGCTTTAATCTTGTATGTCTTTGCTCCTTGGCTAGCAGACTTATCTGGCGTGGGCAAAGACTTAATCCCAATCATGCAGAGCTTGGCTTGGGCGGTCTTGATTTTCCCATCGATGAGTGTGATTCGAGGTTTCTTCCAAGGGATGAATAACCTGAAACCTTATGCCATGAGCCAAATCGCTGAGCAGGTCATTCGTGTTATCTGGATGCTCTTAGCTACCTTTATCATTATGAAGCTTGGTTCGGGAGACTATCTGGCAGCGGTTACCCAATCCACCTTTGCTGCCTTTGTCGGCATGGTAGCTAGTTTTGCAGTTTTGATCTATTTCCTTGCCAAAGAAGGATTACTTAAAAGAGTCCTTGAAACAGGAGATAAGATAAACAGCAAGCGTCTTTTGGTCGACACCATTAAGGAAGCCATTCCTTTTATCTTGACAGGGTCTGCTATCCAGCTTTTCCAAATCTTGGACCAAAATACCTTTATCAATAGCATGAAGTGGTTTACAAACTATAGTAATGAAGACTTAATTGTCATGTTTTCTTATTTCTCTGCCAATCCTAATAAAATCACTATGATTTTGATTTCGGTTGGAGTTTCGATTGGGAGTGTCGGTTTGCCACTTTTGACTGAAAACTATGTTAAGGGGGACTTGAAGGCAGCTTCTCGTCTAGTTCAGGACAGCATCACTATGCTTTTCCTATTCTTGCTACCAGCAACGGTTGGAGTAGTCATGGTAGGAGAACCTCTCTATACTGTCTTCTATGGCAAGCCAGATAGTTTGGCTATGGGATTGTTTGTCTTTGCAGTTTTGCAGTCTACTATTTTAGGCTTGTACATGGTTTTGTCTCCAATGCTTCAAGCCATGTTCCGCAACCGCAAGGCCGTTCTCTATTTTATCTATGGTTCCATTGCCAAGCTGGTCTTACAACTGCCAACCATTGCTCTCTTTCACAGTTATGGACCTTTGATTTCCACAACCATCGGCCTTATTATTCCTAATGTTTTGATGTATCGGGACATTTGCAAGGTAACTGGTGTTAAGCGCAAGGTGATTTTGAAACGAACCATTTTAATCAGTTTGTTAACTCTTTTCATGTTTCTTGTAGTTGGGACATTGCAGTGGATTTTAGGATTTGTCTTCCAACCAAGTGGACGTTTGTGGAGTTTCCTATATGTAGCTCTTGTCGGTGCCATGGGGGGAGGAGTTTACGGATTCTTGAGTCTTCGTACCCGTTTATTGGATAAGGTGATTGGACAAGCCCAAGCTAATCGCTTACGAGCAAAATTAAGAATTTCTCAATAATTTTTTTATAAATAAAAGGGATAATTTGAACATTTCTATCATGAAATGCTTGAATTATTCTCTTTTTTATTAATTTGTATTATATTTTTTATAATTTGTAGATAGTAATTTAATTTTTCTTAAATTTTACTTAAAAAACTATTGACTAAATAAAACCTGTAATGTATAATAAGACAAATATTTAAATCAGGAGGTTCTGGAAATGAAAAAGTCTAAGGCCAAGTATGCAACGCTTGCAGGTGTCGTGTTAAGTGCAGGTATTTTGTTAAGTGCCTGTGGAAATTCTAGCACAGGGTCAAAAACATACAATTATGTTTATTCAAGTGATCCATCTAGTTTGAACTATCTAGCAGAAAACCGTTCAACAACTACTGATATTGTGACCAACCTGGTAGATGGTCTCATGGAAAATGACCAATATGGGAACTATGTCCCATCCTTGGCTGAGGATTGGAGTGTTTCTAAGGACGGTTTGACCTATACCTACAAACTGCGGAAAGATGCTAAATGGTATACTGCAGATGGAGATGAATATGCTCCTGTAACTGCCCAAGATTTTGTCACTGGTTTGAAATATGCGGCTGATAAAAAATCAGAAGCCTTGTACTTAGTGCAAGAATCCGTTGCAGGTTTAGATGACTATATCACTGGTAAAACAAGCGACTTTTCAACTGTCGGAGTCAAGGCTCTTGATGACCAAACCGTTCAATATACCTTGGCACGACCAGAACCTTACTGGAACTCAAAAACAACCTCAACTATTCTCTTCCCAGTCAATGCGGATTTCTTGAAATCAAAAGGGGATGATTTTGGGAAGGTAGATCCATCTAGCATTTTGTACAATGGACCTTTCTTGATGAAATCCTTTGTTTCAAAATCGGTCATCGAATACAAGAAAAATCCTAACTACTGGGATGCTAAAAATGTCTTTGTAGATGATGTGAAATTGACTTATTTTGATGGTAGTGACCAAGATGCGTTAGCACGTAATTTTACCGAAGGTGTTTATAGCTATGCTCGTCTCTATCCAAACAGTTCAAGCTTTGAAGGGATTAAAGAAAAGAATAAGGACAATATCATCTATAGCATGCAAGATGCTACTTCTTACTTCTTAAACTTCAATTTAGATAGAAAATCTTATAAATTCACTTCCAAGACAAGTGATGCTGAAAAGAAATCGACTCAAGAAGCGGTTCTTAACAAGAACTTCCGTCAAGCCATTAATTTTGCCTATGACCGTACGGCCTATGGGGCCCAATCTCAAGGAGAAGAGGGGGCAACTAAGATTTTGCGTAACCTAGTTGTTCCTCCAAACTTCGTAAGTATCAATGGAAAAGACTTTGGTGAAGTAGTTGCGTCTAAAATGGTCAACTATGGTAAGGAATGGCAAGGAATCAACTTTGCAGATGCCCAAGATCCATACTACAATCCAGAAAAAGCTAAAGCTAAATTTGCTGAAGCTAAGAAAGAACTCCAAGCCAAAGGAGTCCAATTCCCTATACACTTAGATAAAACTATAGATTTGGCTAATAAGGCTGAAATTCAAGGGATTAATTCCATGAAGCAATCAATAGAATCTGTCTTAGGTGCAGATAATGTTGTGATTGATGTTCATCAACTTTCTACAGAGGACTATGATAGTTCAGGTTATCTTGCTCAAACTGCAGCTCAGAAGGATTATGATCTTTACAATGGTGGTTGGACTCCAGACTATCAAGATCCTTCAACTTACCTCGATATCTTTAGTGTCAACAGCGGAGGTATGTTGCAAAACCTTGGTTTAGAGCCAGGTGAAGTTAATGACAAGGCCAAGGCTGTTGGGTTGGATGTCTATACTCAAATGTTGGAAGAAGCTAATAAGGAGCAAGATCCAGCTAAACGTTATGAGAAATATGCTGATGCCCAAGCTTGGTTAGTAGATAGCTCTCTAGCAATTTCAAATGTTTCACTAGGCGGAACACCAACATTGAGAAAAATCGTTCCTTTCTCAACACCATATTCATTGGCTGGTAATAAAGGGGTTGAATCCTATAAATACCTCAAATTACAAGATAAGACAGTTACAAAAGACGAATATGAAAAAGCCAAAGAAAAATGGTTGAAAGAAAAAGAAGAATCTAATAAAAAAGCTCAAGAAGAATTGGCAAAACATGTCAAATAAGGATTTTTCAAGAAAAACGATGGTTTCGAAGGAAACTGTCGTTTTTTTATAGAATGATGGCGAATTTGGAAGAAAAGTGCTTACATTTTTTAAATTGTTTATTAGATTTATGATATAATGAATATAATAAAAGGTGTGAGAAGCTATTTTTTAAATCCTCTTCCAGTGTTAACTGAAGTATGCACATGCTAGGATGATTTTATAGGAGGGATGCTGTCTACTGGAAAAGTAAGATAAAATGTAACAAATGATAAGTTCTTCTTTTATGTGAAGAGTTCTTATCTGTCTATTTACTAATCGTTATGGAGGTAAGATCATGGGTGCTATTATGGAGTTTGCAACAGAAAAACAGATTGAATCATTTCTCTCAATTTGCCACATTGAAGGGCAAAAGAATTTTCTGATGGCTTTTAAGAAAAAGACATGGTTGAAATCCTTTATTGATTTCTTCATTATAGGAGGGACTTACTATGTTCAGTCGAGTGTGAAGCCTAAGATTCTGGCATTCACACCTAAGGGAATCTACTTGATGGACATCAGTGATGTAACAGAAAATCATTCTAATCACGTCGAAGAGATGCCTTGGAATCAAGTCAAAGATTTTACTTATAAGCCAGTCTTGAATACAGTTAGGCTGAACTGGCACTATCAAAATGAAGACTATATTTTTTCTGTGGATGTCGGTCAGATTGGTCAGCATGTGAGCAAATACCAATTTAACAAAGACCATTATGACTATTTAGCCCAACACGATTTCTTTCAGTCCAAGTAATCATCGTCACAAAAGGATCTGGAATATTTTCTGGATTCTTTTTAGCTTTACTCGATAAGTCTATAGTTTGAAACTATAACTAGCTCTTGAAAAGAAGAAAATGAGTTGATGAAAATAAGTGGTACAATAGTTACTATAGATTTGGAGGTATTGTATGAGCAAGGAATTACACATCAACACAATTTTGGCCCAGGCGGGTATTAAATCAGATGAAGCGACAGGAGCTTTGGTGACACCGCTTCATTTTTCAACGACCTATCAGCATCCAGAGTTTGGTAAATCTACTGGATTTGACTATACGCGTACCAAAAACCCAACTCGCACTAAGGCAGAAGAAGTCTTGGCGGCTATTGAGTCAGCAGACTATGCTCTAGCTACTAGCTCAGGTATGTCAGCTATTGTACTGGCCTTTAGCGTCTTTCCAGTAGGAAGTAAGATCTTGGCTGTCCGTGACCTTTATGGTGGTTCTTTCCGCTGGTTCAACCAAGTGGAGCAAGAAGGTCGTTTCCATTTTAACTATGCCAATACAGAAGAAGAGTTGATTGCCGAGTTGGAGAAGGACGTGGATGTTCTCTATATCGAAACGCCAACCAATCCCTTGATGTTGGAATTTGATATCGAAAAACTAGCAAAATTGGCTCATGCTAAGGGTGCCAAAGTGGTGGTGGACAATACCTTCTACAGCCCTATCTACCAACGTCCGATTGAAGATGGAGCAGATATCGTTCTTCATTCAGCAACCAAGTATCTAGCAGGCCACAATGATGTCTTGGCTGGAGTGGTTGTGACCAATAGTTTAGAACTATACGAAAAACTCTTCTACAATCTCAATACGACAGGGGCAGTCTTGTCACCGTTTGACAGCTATCAATTGATTCGTGGTCTCAAGACCTTGTCTCTTCGTATGGAGCGCTCAACAGCTAACGCCCAAGAAGTGGTTGCCTTTTTGAAGGATTCTCCAGCAGTCAAGGAAGTTCTCTATACTGGTCGTGGAGGTATGATTTCCTTTAAAATAGCCGATGAAACACGCATTCCACATATCTTGAACAGTCTCAAGGTCTTCTCTTTTGCGGAAAGTTTGGGTGGGGTAGAAAGTCTCATTACTTATCCAACGACGCAAACTCACGCTGATATTCCAGCAGAAGTCCGCCATTCTTATGGTTTGACAGATGACCTCTTGCGTTTGTCGATTGGGATTGAGGATGCTAGAGATTTGATTGCAGATTTGCGCCAAGCCTTGGAAGGATAAGACAAAGATGGGAAAATATGATTTTACAAGCCTGCCCAATCGTTTAGGGCACCATACCTATAAATGGAAAGAAGCAGAAACGGATAGCGAAGTCCTACCAGCTTGGATAGCGGATATGGACTTTGTAGTCTTGCCTGAAATCCGCCAAGCTGTTCAGACTTACGCAGACCAACTGGTTTATGGCTATACTTATGCCAGTGATGATTTAATTAAGGAAGTTCAAAAGTGGGAGGTTACACAACACGGTTACCACTTTGACAAAGAAGCCCTTGTCTTTATTGAGGGGGTTGTGCCAGCAATTTCGATAGCTATTCAAGCCTTCACAAAAGAAGGCGAGGCGGTTCTGATTAACACGCCTGTCTATCCACCTTTTGCTCGCAGTGTCAAGTTGAACAATCGCAGATTGATTACCAATTCATTGGTGGAAAAGGATGGTCTGTTTGAGATTGATTTTGATCAACTTGAAAAGGATTTGGTGGAAGAGGAGGTCAAACTCTATATTCTCTGCAATCCTCATAATCCTGGTGGACGTGTTTGGGAAAAGGAAGTGTTGGAGAAGATTGGTCAACTCTGCCAAAAACATGGTGTTTTGTTGGTTTCAGATGAGATTCACCAAGATTTGGCCCTCTTTGGTCACAAGCATCATTCCTTCAATACCATCAATCCTGACTTTAAAGAATTTGCTATCGTCTTGACTAGTGCCACTAAAACCTTTAACATAGCTGGAACAAAAAATTCATATGCAGTTATTGAAAATCCTAAGTTACGAGTGGCATACCAGAAACGCCAGTTGGCCAATAATCAGCATGAAATTTCAGGCTTGGGCTATTTGGCGACAGAAGCTGCTTATCGCTATGGGAAGGATTGGTTAGAGGAACTCAAGCAAGTCTTTGAAGACCACATCAATTATGTGGTGGAACTATTTGGAAAAGAGACTAAAATCAAGGTCATGAAACCGCAAGGAACCTACTTGATTTGGCTTGATTTTTCAGCCTATGACCTGACTGATGAAAAATTGCAAGAGCTGTTGAGAAATGAAGCTAAGGTTATCCTCAACCGTGGTTTGGATTTTGGAGAGGAAGGGAGTCTCCATGCCCGTCTCAATGTAGCCATGCCTAAATCCCTGCTGCAAGAAGTTTGTCAGCGGATTGTGACGACTTTTGCCAAACGTTAAAAATCCAGCCTTCTAGGAGAAAAGTATCCCTAGAAGGCTATTTTCATAGGGGAAAATATGGTATAATAAAAAGATAAGGTAAAGGTAAAAATATGGCTAAATTGATTCCGGGAAAAGTCCGTATCGAAGGCGTTGCCCTTTATGAAACTGGTAAGGTTGACATCATCAAGGAAAAGAACAATCGGCTCTACGCTCGCGTTGCAGAAGAAGAACTGCGCTATAGTTTAGAGGATGATTTGGTTTTTTGTGCCTGCGATTTTTTCCAAAAGAGGGGCTACTGTGTGCATTTGGCAGCGCTGGAGCATTTTCTGAAAAATGATGAGCGTGGTCAGGAAATCTTGCAAAGTCTGGAAGAAGGTCATGAAGAAAAAGAGGCCGTTGAAACCAAGGTAACCTTGGGTGGCAAATTTTTGGACCGAATCTTGCCTCCAAAAGCAGAACGTGCCTATGAATTATCGGCTGTGGGGCAAGTGGAAGCAGGAACCAATCATATCTTGTGGACCCTTAGAATCGGGCAAATCAATAGCCAAAAATACTATGTCATTCGGGACATTCCACTCTTTTTAAGGGTTGTCGAGCAGAGAAAACCTTATATGATTGGTAAAACTTATGAGGAGTCTCTGTCTTTGGAAGACTTTGATGAGGCAAGTCAAGAGCTTCTTACTTTCTTGCGGGGACTAGTGGAGGAAGGACTGACTCCAGACCTCTTTTTCCAAAATCAAGGCCGACACCTTTTTTTCCCTCTGACCTTTTTTGAGCAGGGTGTGAATTTACTGATGACTCTGCCCCATTTTCAATTTGACCATCAAGTGGATAGCTACCAAACACTGCTCTTTCAGGATATGAATGCGGATGCCAATCTATTTGCCTTTACAGTAACAGAATACTCTGACTATTTTGAAATGGAAATCAGTGAGAGTCCTAGGGTCAATGTCTTTTATCAGGGAGCTGTGCTTTTCCATAAAGGACAGGTTTATTTTCTAACAGATCAGCAGGTGCGTCTTCTCAAAGAAATCAAAACGCTGCCTGTGGATCAACACGGAAAGAAATACCTGCAATTTGATAGCAGTGACCGCGATAAATTGGCTTCTTGTCTAACTCTTTTTAGCCAGATGGGTACCGTTTCAGCTCCAGAACGTCTACAAATCAAATCCTTTGCACCCTCTTTTTACTTTGACAGTGAAGAAGACAATCGGATTCGTTTAGAAATTCAGTTTGATTATGGAGATAAGCAAGTATCTAGTCGACAAGAGCTGGAAGAGTTACCATTTTCGAGTGATGCTAACTTAGAAGAAAAAATTTTCCAAGTTTGTCTGGCTGCGGGCTTTGAAGCAGATTTTCAATCTTGGCGTCAGGCCTTAAAAGCGGAATCTGTCTATCATTTCTTCCATGAAATCATTCCAATATTTGAAAAACTCGGGCATGTTGACCTATCAGACAAGCTAGAAGAACTTTATAGCCTAGCGAGTCCTCAAGTGCAGATTGCTTCTAAGGGAGGTCTCTTGGAAATCCAGTTTGATTTTCAAGATATTGCCCAAGAGGAAATTGACCAAGCCATGCAGGCCTTGGTTGCCAACCAAGATTTTTACATTGATTCCTCCAATCAAGTCTACTTTTTCGATGACGAAACCAAGAAAATTCGCCAAAATCTACAGGAACTAGGACAGTTTGAATTAAAAGATGGGACCTTGCAGGCTCGAAAATCCTTGGCCTATAGTTTAGCTCATCTTTTTGAAGGGCGTGACCGTGTTTCTTTTTCACAAGAATTCCAGAATTTGGCCCAGGATTTAACGCATCCAGAGGACTTCCCACGACAAGCAACTCAGGTTCAGGCTGATTTACGAGATTATCAGGAAAAGGGAATCGGCTGGCTGCAAATGCTCCACCATTATGGTTTTGGTGGGATTTTGGCTGATGATATGGGACTTGGTAAAACCCTTCAGACCATTGCTTTTTTGACCAGTCAGGTGACAAAAGAAAGTCGGGTTTTGATTTTAGCTCCGTCAGGTTTGATTTACAACTGGGCAGATGAGTTTCAGAAATTTGCCCCACAGTTGGATGTAGCTGTTGTTCATGGTTTGAAAGCAAGTCGTGAAGAGATTCTTGCTGAAAGCCATCAAATCTATGTGACGAGCTATGCCACCTTCCGTCAGGACAGTGAGCTTTATCAGGGGATGGCTTTTGATTTCCTTTTCTTAGATGAAGCTCAGGTTATGAAAAATGCCCAGACCAAGATTTCCCAGACCTTGAGACAGTTTGTAGTACCGTCGGTCTTTGCCTTGTCAGGAACTCCTATTGAAAATCATCTGGGTGAGTTGTGGTCTATTTTCCAAATTGTTATGCCAGGACTCTTGCCAAGCAAGAAAGAATTTATGAAATTGCCAGCTGAGCGAGTAGCTCAGTTTATCAAGCCTTTCGTTATGCGACGCAAGAAAGAAGAAGTTCTGACTGAATTGCCAGATTTGATAGAAGTCGTTTATAAGAATGAACTGGAAGACCAGCAAAAGGCTATCTATCTAGCCCAGTTACAACAGATGCGGGAACGACTGGCTCAAGTGTCAGACCAGGAATTCCAACGAAGTCGAGTGGAAATCTTGTCTGGTCTGATGCGCTTGCGTCAAATCTGTGACACCCCTGCCCTCTTTATGGAGGATTATCAGGGTGCCAGTGGTAAACTGGATAGTCTACGAGATCTGCTGGTACAGGTGGCAGACGGTGGACACCGTGTCTTGATTTTCTCGCAGTTCAAGGGAATGTTGGAGAAAATTGAACAAGAACTACCAGACTTGGGCTTGACTTCCTTTAAAATTACAGGGTCAACACCAGCCAAGGATAGACAAGACATGACTAAGGCATTTAACCAAGGGGAGAGAGATGCCTTTCTGATTTCCCTTAAGGCAGGTGGTGTTGGTCTGAACCTGACCGGTGCTGATACAGTGATTTTGGTTGACCTTTGGTGGAATCCTGCGGTGGAAGCGCAAGCCATTGGCCGTGCCCATCGGATGGGTCAGGAAGAAACGGTTGAGGTCTATCGCTTGGTGACCAAGGGAACCATTGAAGAAAAAATTCAGGAACTTCAAGAACAGAAGAAACATCTGGTGTCACAAGTATTGGACGGCACAGAGTCACGTGGCAGTCTGACCCTAGCAGAAATTAGAGAAATTTTGGGAATTTCTGAAGCCAGCACTTGAAAAATCAAGACAATACGCTATAATGAAGTGTTGAAAGGAAATAGAAAATGAGAGAAGAACGATTTCCATTGGTCTCAGATGATGAGGTCATGCTGACTGAGATGCCGGTTATGGACCTCTATGATGAATCTGACTTTATCAGTAATATCAAGGGAGAATACCGTGATAAGAATTATCTGGAGTGGGCCCCTATTACTGAAGAAAAACCAGTCAAACCCATTGAAAAGCCAGTAGAGAAACCTAAGAAGGCTGGTTTAGGAGTTAAAAAAGAAGGAAAGAGCTATGCGGAGGTGGCGCGTGAAGAAGCGCGTGCGGACTTGAAAAAGAAACGCTCAGCAAGTTATCTGACTAAGGATATTACTCCTACAAGACGCCATTCTCAGCCAAGTCTGGTTAGACAGGACAATCAACCTACCGCGCCTTTCCAAAAGGAAAATCCTGGTGAATTTGTCAAATATAGCCAAAAATTGACCCAGTCTCATTACATCTTGGCGGAAGAAGTGAACAATATTTCGACTCAAGCTGAGTCAAAAGAAACTTCATGCCCAAAGAAAAACAACTATGATTTTCTGAAGAAGAGCCAAATCTACAATAAAAAGAATCAACAAAAAGAACAAGAACGTCAGGTTGCCCAAGAGTTGAATCTGACAAGAATTACGGAATAGGGGAGAAAACATGTCAAAGACATATCATTTTATCGGAATTAAGGGATCAGGGATGAGTGCCTTGGCCTTGATGTTGCACCAAATGGGGCATAAGGTACAGGGTTCAGATGTTGAAAAGTACTACTTTACTCAACGTGGTCTTGAGCAGGCAGGAATTACCATTCTTCCTTTTGATGAAAAGAATCTAGACGGTGATATGGAAATTATCGCTGGGAATGCCTTTCGTCCAGACAACAACGTTGAAATTGCCTATGCGGACCAAAATGGTATCAGCTACAAACGTTACCATGAGTTCCTAGGTAGCTTTATGCGCGACTTTGTCAGCATGGGAGTAGCTGGAGCGCATGGAAAAACGTCAACGACAGGTATGTTGTCTCATGTTTTGTCGCACATCACGGACACTAGTTTCTTGATTGGAGACGGGACCGGTCGTGGTTCAGCCAATGCCAAATATTTTGTCTTTGAATCTGACGAATATGAGCGCCACTTCATGCCTTACCATCCAGAATACTCTATTATCACCAACATTGACTTTGACCATCCAGACTATTTCACAAGTCTAGAGGATGTTTTCAATGCCTTTAACGACTATGCTAAACAAATTACCAAAGGTTTGTTTATCTATGGAGAAGATGCTGAATTGCGTAAGATTACGTCTGATGCACCAATCTATTATTATGGTTTTGAAGCAGAAGGTAATGACTTTGTAGCTAGCGATCTTCTTCGTTCAACAACTGGTTCAACCTTCACAGTTCATTTCCGTGGACAAGAGTTGGGTCAATTCCACATTCCAACCTTTGGTCGTCACAATATCATGAATGCGACAGCCGTTATTGGTCTTCTTTACACAGCAGGATTTGATTTGAACTTGGTGCGTGAACACTTGAAAACATTTGCCGGTGTTAAGCGTCGTTTCACTGAGAAAATTGTCAATGACACAGTGATTATCGATGACTTTGCCCACCATCCAACAGAAATCATTGCGACCTTGGATGCGGCTCGTCAAAAATATCCAAGCAAAGAGATCGTAGCAATCTTCCAACCGCATACCTTTACTAGAACTATTGCCTTGTTGGACGACTTTGCCCACGCTTTGAATCAAGCGGATGCTGTTTATCTAGCGCAAATTTATGGCTCTGCTCGTGAAGTAGACCACGGCGAGGTTAAGGTAGAAGACCTAGCTAATAAAATCAACAAGAAACACCAAGTTATCACTGTTGAAAATGTTTCTCCACTTCTAGACCATGACAATGCTGTTTATGTCTTTATGGGAGCAGGGGACATCCAAACCTATGAATATTCATTTGAACGTCTCTTGTCTAATTTGACAAGCAATGTTCAATAGGCTATTCACATGGAAATTCCAATTAAGATCATTCAGGCAAGTAAGTCTGATTTGGCTGAGATAGAGGCTCTTCAGGCCTCGTCTTTTCCAGCTGTCAAGCAGATGACTTCCCATATTTTAGAAGAAAGTATCCGTAAGTCTGCGGATACCTTTCTTCTAGCTAGGGATGAAAATCAGATTGTGGGCTATGTTCTAGGTGGCCCTCAGTCCCACAATCCGCAATGTCTAGAAGTACATTCTTTAGTCATCGAGGCTGACCATCAGAGACAGGGCTTGAGCACGCTTCTTCTTGCTGCCTTGAAAAAGGTGGCGGTTGAGCTGGATTACAAAGCTATTCGTTTGAAGAGTCCTGATGAGTTGCTATCCTATTTTGAAATGAACGGTTTTATTGATGAAGAAACTTCCCTTTATGTAGCTAGCCAGGGTTATAGTATGATTTGGTTTAATCCCTTTTATCTGGAGGCACAATGAAAATTAGGAAAGCAAGATTAGAAGATTTAGATCGTATCGTTGAGATTGAACTAGAAAATTTCTCACTTGAAGAAGCCATTCCTCGCTCTGTTTTTGAGGCGCATTTGCGAGTAATTCAGACCTCTTTTCTGGTTGCAGAAAAAGAGGGCAGAATCATGGGGTATATAGAAGGGCCAGTTGGACCACACCGCCATCTGCAGGATCAGTCTTTTACAGAAGAGATAGAAGATTATAGTCATGAGCCGGGTGGTTATATCTCTGTGACCTGTCTTTCTATTGCCAAGGAGGCACAGGGCCTTGGGCTTGGTCAGAAATTACTAACAGCCTTGAAAGAGTTGGCTCTTGAACACGAAAGAGAAGGTATTAACCTAACCTGTCATGACTATCTCATCGCCTACTACGAAAAGCATGGATTTGTCAATGAAGGCCAGTCTCAATCAACCTTTGCAGGAGAAACATGGTATGATATGATCTGGGACG